>JAJYUG010000038.1:0-5582 GCA_021792655.1 Thermoplasmata archaeon
GTCGATTCTATCTTGATTTCAGTCATTGCAGTTTCATCCTCTCAACGAGTCTATTTACAGTACCTTTAATATCAGGGTTAATGTCTATACAGCCAAGCCCCCTGTCAGGGATGCCGTAAGCAACAACTGTATCAAAGCCTGAATAATAAATTATTGGTATCACTGCGAGATCCTCTTCCCCGTGTACCTCAATCCTGCCACCTGTTCCCTTCCGGATCAGTCTGCCGATTAAATTGAACATTTCAAGCGATATGGTCCCCGGATCATTCACCACTTCCAGTGACCCTTCAACGTGAACAAAATTTCTGTGCTCGTTCCTCTTTGTCTTCAGGTCAACGACTTCCATGAAGAGATTTATTCCAGCATCCTTGAGGCGCTCGGTTGTCACGTCGCCCACTGCTATTATTCTTTTGTTTCTGGACTTCTGTATCAATTCCTCGAGGGAGCAGATGTTGTAGCTGTTGGCTGCAATCTCTGAACGCAGATCCTCAGTTATGACGTACTTACTGCCGGACTTTGATGGCATACATACCTTCAGAAGTTATGCCCGCCCGCTCTGCCACTATGGAATTCTTATGCTCCTTTATATAGAGAAATCCGCTCCAGTCAGAGGTCAGCTTCTCCTCTGGATGGGAGATGCACACCTTCTCTGCCGTCAGTCTCTTGCACTTCTTGCATGCCTTAAGTGTTATCTTCATATTAATCACTGATTCTTGTTATTTCTGGCTTTCTCCAGCCACTCAAGCTTGCCCAGGCCCATCTGTTTCATTGTGAGCCCGATCTGGCTGTCCCTTATTGATGATGAGTTGAGGTTCATGGCGACAATTCTTACCCTGACCCTGTCACCAATCTTCAGGTCTCTCTTCGTATCCTTTCCTATGAATCTCTGGTTCGCCATATCCTTGTCTATCCTGTCATCCATTATCTGGCTGATGTGAAGCAGACCGTCAAATGGGCCTATCCTGACAAATGCCCCGAATTCCTTGACCGATACAACAACACCATCTATGATTTCGTGCATTTCGGGATAATAGGCAATAGCCTTGTACTTAATTGTCTGGTAAACTCCACCGTCCCCATGGACTATGGCCCCTTCCCCGACCGGCTTGACATCTACTATGGATACGACGTAGCACTTTCCAGGATTCTTCTGCGTCTCACCCTCGTCAACATCAATAAGTTTCCCCTCAATGGTTTCCCTCGCGACACGCATTATGGATTCATTGTAGTCATTGCTGAGCATCTCAGGCGGGATTCTCGCAATATTCTCATCTTCAATCATTATATACATTCAAGACACCATTCCATGACATTCAGAACCGGACTTAAGCCCTGCTTCAGAACCGTCCAAATTGCAAACAGCCATACTCACCCTACTGCGGAACCTCATCGGTGAAACTACGGCGGATAAGGCAATTCCGGTCCCTACCCAAATGGGCATTTATTAGTGATGTTAATGTTAACTATTAACCTTATGGTGGGTCTGAGCATCGGATAACGGCTCTCTGCATCGCCCCATCAGCATTCCATGGCAGGTATTCCGCAATCTATAATTACAATTTTGCCTATACATACAGCATGCTTGAACCTTCAGAAAGTGATACTTACAGGGATCTGAGAGACGCGGTCAGGTCGTTTGTCAGAAAAGAGGTGTTTCCTGCTGCAACAGAAATGGACAGAAATGATCATTTTCCCACTGATCTTTTCAGGAGGATGGGAAAGCTCGGCTATCTTGGCATTACCATTCCAGAGGAGTACGGAGGGTCTGGCATGGATTACCGCGCCCAGGCAATTGTGGAAGAAGAACTGGGATATGCATCCGCTTCCCTGGGATTGTCGTACGGTGCTCACAGTAACCTGTGCCTCGATAACCTGTTCAGGAATGGATCAGAATTCATGAGAAGGGAATACGTCCCCAAGTTGGCAAGTGGTGAGTGGATAGGTTCCCTTGCGCTTACAGAGCCGGGATCCGGATCTGATGCCCTTGCCATGAAGACCGCTGCTAAGGCTGCCGGAAAGGATTATCTTGTGACTGGCAGCAAAACCCTGATTACAAACGCACCGTATGCCGATCTTTTCCTAGCGTACGCAAGAACTGGCGATGCCTACACCCCGTTCGTGATACTAAGCACCGATAAGGGCTTTTCAAGGGGAGCAAAATTTGACAAGATGGGAATGAGGGGATCGCCAACAGGAGAAGTATTCTTTGATTCCATAATGCTGCCGGAAGATCGTGTGGTGGGGAAAGCGGGGAGTGGAAAGGACATAATAATGAGCGGGCTCAACTCAGAGAGGGTGATTCTTTCCTTCATATTCATCGGCCTTGCAAGAAGGGCAATAGACCTTTCTGTCAGGTATAGCATGCAACGGAAACAGAGTGGAAAATACCTTTATGAATTTGAGATGATACAGGAAAAACTGGCTGTAATGTATACCAGATACGAAGCGGGACGCCTGCTTGCCATGAAGGCACTGAACAAATTGGAAAAGGACAGGATGGACGCAATGTCTGCCGCTACCGCCATCTACTATGTTGCTGAATCTGCAGAACAGATAGCCCGTGAAGCTATACAGATACACGGTGGCTATGGCTATGTGAAGGATTTTGAAGTTGAACGCCTGCTGAGGGATGCGATCCTGGGACAGATCGGAGCCGGAACAACGGAAATAAGAAAGAAATTGATATCATCCGGCCTGATTAAAAACTATATGAGTCAAGACAGGATGCCGGACTGACTTATGAAATGTATTATCTGCGGTGAAAAGGAATCTGTGGAGAGAGGACTCTGCGAGGACTGCCTTTTCAAGTCAGTGAGCATCACCTTCGATGCTTCCGAGGACATAGTTATATGCCCGAAATGCGGTGGAATAAAAATTGGAAAGCGGTGGCACTACAGGAACAAAGAGCGTGAGATGCAGAAGAGAATAGAGTCAAAGATAAACCTTAGAGGGATAGACGGAAAAACTGCCAGCGTCTCGTTCGACAGCTTCGACATGGCTGCGGATGACAGAATAGAATTTGAGGCAGAGATCGAGTCTTCTTCGGGTTTGAAACACACGTTTCCTGGTGAAGTTCATCTCAAGAAGCTACTCAACAGCTGCCCGGAGTGCAACAAGAAGACGGGATCATACTACGAAGCAATCGTTCAGATAAGATCCTCCTTCGGCGAATATGACAGTTCCATTGAGGATGTTGTTTCCGAGGCCATTGCCATTGAAAACAACCTGGAGAAAGAGCACAGCAATTCCTTCATCTCAAAGATAGAGAAGAAGCCGGAAGGTATTGACATATATCTCGGCAGGAAAACAGATGCCGCACAGATCACAAAGGCAATAACGGACAGGAGACCGTCGAGCCTCATCGTGACAAAGAGCCTTGCCGGAAGGCGCGAGGGAGAGGATTTTAACCGCTACACCTACGGAATCAGGATTCTTGGGCTGACCGAGGGTTCGGTTATCTCCATGAAGGATGGGATATTCATAGTAAGGGCGATACATAAGGAGAACACGAGACTGCTGAACACAGAAACCGGGAAGGAAAAGATTGTGAAATCAGAAACGCTCTTCAGGAATGACTACAGGGTAGTGGAGAGAAAAATACGGAAGAGAAAATTCATAGTTGTTTCCAGAAATGATGAGGAAGCTGAGGTAATGGACCCTGAAAACTTCACGGTTTCCACAGTCAGGGGAAAGTTTTCAGGAAATGAGATAGAACTGTACTCCTACGAAGGCCGCCTGTATTAAAGAACCGCCAAGGTTAATATTTGTACGGAACATCCTTGGATCATGAGGATCAGTGCAGAATGGCAAAAACTCACTGAAGCGATGATTCATCGCCCAGGAATTGAGATCGCATATGCAATGCTCGCGCCCAGACCATTTCTGTTTGAAAGACCCTTTAAGATAACAAAGGCAGTAAGGGAACACGAGTCGCTGGAAAGGGTCCTTAAGGAAAATGGAGTACGGGTGAGAGTCCTTCGCGACACCGTGGTGGATGAAGCTGAGAGATCCCATGATTTCAGGAAAAAACTTGAGGATAAGGTAAAATCCACCGTCAGATTTTTCGGAACGGTTGAATCGACAAACCGTGCGACTGCTGAATTTGTAAAGAATATTGAGACCATAGACTCATCGACGCTGTTCCAGATCCTCACCCTTGAGCCTGCTATTGATCTTAAGCGGGACATGGATGACCTGTCGGTTGAGTATCCTACGGTATATTCAAACATACCACTTGCCAACCTGTATTTCATGCGGGATCAGCAGGCCGTTGGGAACAATGGGATAGTCATAGGCAGCATGAAGAAGAGGCAGAGATCAAGGGAAACTGAGATTACGGATTTTGTCATAAGCAATGCTCTTCACGAGAATGGCGTATTCAGGGTATCTGAAGATCACTCATTTGAGGGTGGAGATTTCATACCAGCAGGGGAATTTGCACTTATTGGCACCGGACCGAGAACCGACATGGATGGTGCGATGGAAGTCATAAGGTCCGGAAGGTTTGATTTCGACGAGTTCTTTGTCGCAAGCAACCCCATTTATGACTTCATGGAGGGGGGTACAAGGGATTCCATGATAAACATGCATCTGGATACGTACTTTAACATCGCTGGTGATGGAATAGCAGTAACTGCCGTCGACCTCGCAAAGAAAGCAGAAGGTGTAGTGATGGGAAAAAGTGCCAGTGGCGAATACGTGGAGACGGGCAGAAGCAACCTGTATGAATACATGAGGGGAAAAGAGTATAATTTCATAAACCTCAGGCTGAGCGAGCAGATGGGGTATTCCTCAAACTTCCTTACGGTATCGGACAGAAAGATACTTGCAGTTAACGTAAAGCAAGTTATCAGGAAACTGCTCGACGAGAATGTCTTCTCGAGGAAACTTGCCGACATGGTGCGTTCAGACCTTGCAAAAAAAGATTCTGAGAGACTGTTTCCGGAAAGAAAAGACATAACGGACCTGGGCCTGGACTGCATTACCCTTGAACTCAGTGAACTTACGGGAGGATACGGGGGGGCACACTGCATGACTGCGGCCCTTAACCGGAATTGATCCTAATTGCCGGAATATGAAAAGATAATGCTCAGGATAACGGAATAAGTTACGCTGACACTGCCGTCTGTTGAAACGATGTAAATGCCCAGTGTTTCCATTCCAGCATTACAGGAATGCGGATCCAGTGTCACCCCAATTAAAAGTGGGGAATCAATAGAGAATCCGATCATCACCCCTGTTGAGGCGGATTTGCCAAACTGACTTGTGAACTGCAATCCGGATGTGGTATGGTTCGACAATATCATGGATATGCCAGAATCCATTGTTTTTCCAATGGCAGCTGAAATATATGCGTGTGCAAGCCATACCGAACCAGGTGTCGCAGTCATTGACCCAAGACTGAAGCTTTCCTGCCGGATAATTGTAACCCCCCATATTGTACCCGCAGGCAGGCCATACTGTATAAAAATAGCCCTATTGCCCTTGGCTGATTGTATGGAGCTATTGTATGTCATGTTGAAGATATCTACCCTGTTCAGCGAGTCTGTGAGCTTTCCCTTGGAGTAGAAATATGAATAGCC
>JAJYUG010000038.1:5682-12017 GCA_021792655.1 Thermoplasmata archaeon
CATACTGTATAAAAATAGCCCTATTGCCCTTGGCTGATTGTATGGAGCTATTGTATGTCATGTTGAAGATATCTACCCTGTTCAGCGAGTCTGTGAGCTTTCCCTTGGAGTAGAAATATGAATAGCCCGTATTGATCTCTGTGGCGTGTGATGCCTTGGAATACGCCCACTGGACGCTGCCATTAACCGTAAATACGTTCAGATAATAAGAAGTGGAACCGCCGAAAAATATGACAGGAACACTGACCGTGTACCACTCCGTTCCATTGATTTTTACGGTTGTGTTCCCCATCAACTGCTTCCCGAACAGGCTGCTGCCTATTGAAATGTTTACTTTCCCGGAGCCTGCAAGAAGAAGGGATATATGATCTACGACTCCGCCCTGTGGGACCTGGAACGCCTGGGATGCGTTCAAATTCCCGTATTTTACGTCTGTTGAGTTGGCACCGGCAATGGGATTTCCATTGTCGGCATAAAACACAATGGGGATCACCTGCAAATGACCTGACTGATCAGTACTTCCATTTCCATTGAATGCAGAGTACCCCGCAACCGGCTTAACAGAATAAGCCGTTGTCCCGTTGGTGCTGTTTGCTTCTATGAACCTGCCGTCAGAAGAATAATCCCTTCCGCCTGAATACAGGGACCAGCTCGTTCCCGTTCCAAGCCCGTATTCATAGAATATCGTTCCGTCGCGAGGAATTGAACTGATACCAGGATTGAAGGAGACGGAATACATCCCACAGAACGATGATCCTGTTACACTAAGATTGAGAGGGAAATTGAACCCGAAGAGGCTGATTGTCAGGTTTACCGTAAGGAATGACCCAAGGTTTCCATATGAACTGACATTGGCAAGTGGAGTTAAATTCTGCTGGTATACGGATCTCCAAACAGGGTTACCTGAGACATTGTACAGGTTTATGTAATATGGAGTCTCCCCGCTCAGGAACAGAGTTTGAAATGATACGTTATAATAATTTGCACCAGCGACCGCTATACTCTCATTCCCGACCAGCTGTGATCCGTAAAGGGTCGTTCCCAGTGAGAAATTGAATGTTCCATTGCCTGAGAGCAAAAGGGAAACTTCATTGATGAATTCGCCCGTTGCCGTGGTGAACTCCTCACTCTGGGCTCGCACTCCCGCGGTGTTGAAACCAAAAAGGAACAGCGAAGCTGGCGAGATCGTCTCGTTAACTGGCGCGCTTGCATAGCTGTATGCTGTTTCATTTATGGGGAGGTACAAAACCCCTGAATAGTTGGCACCGGATGAAATGCTGAAAAACGTTGAATTCTCCGAAGGGGTGAATCCATGGATGTTGTTTGGGAAGGCTGTGTAATTCCCTCCACCAAGCAAAAGCTGATCTGAAGCCCTACTGGTGTTTAAAGAGAAGCCTGAGGCAGAGATGCTGGCGTTGAGCTGTGAAAAATCGTGGCTGATATTCAGTGCCACACCAGGTGAGGAGCCATTGGAGGAAAATAACAGGACGGGCACTGCAGGGCTTCCGGATATAACCACAGGGTTGTATGTTGCAACTCCAGCACTAGCCAGGCCGGTTGATAAGAGGGCCATGGCTACGACTGCTACTAAGATAGCCCTAAGCCCTCGCCCTGCCATCTGAAACACTCTCACTAAGCAGGAGCATACTGCAAGGTAAGAGTTGCAGTGCCAGGCGTTCCCTGCGTGACAAGGGTATTCATCACAATCGTGACATAGAGAACGCCACCGCTGGGTACGGTCATCGGAGAACCACTTGTTATAGGTGTCCCAAAGCTGGATGTTGTTGCCACGGTGCTCGAATTGTACATTGTAACATAACCGGGCAGCGTTCCGTTCAACCATACCTGGGCATTGAATCCTGCGCTGTTTACTATCTCCAGTGCATTTGTAATATTGACTCCGCCATGATGGCTGTAATTCAGATCGAGGGAAACATTTTCCCCGGATGCCGCGTAATCGGCATACAAGAAATGCATGGCGTTTGCCTGGGAATAGCCCGGTCCGTCTGTTAAGTAAACCACCGCATTATTCTGGCTCGTTGACACCAGAATTGGGTCGTTGATGATAACAGCAGCTGTGGCTGTAGCGGGCAAGAGTGCTGCGGTGAATATTGCCAAGAAGAGAAATGTCTTTCTATTCATATTTTCTAGTCATGATGTTAAGGATATATAAAAATATAATTATGTATATTTTAATCTATCCAGACAACGGCGGCTGCGCAACTCCTGTCGTTATGATGCTGCACCTGTATTTTTGTGGAATCCGGAAGACATTTTGTTGCAGTTCCAGATAATGCTAAATAACCCCAGGCAATGATCAGACCGTGTCCGTAAAGGGATTGTGCCACATTTGCGGGGCACCTGCATCGGCTCTTTGCAGGATATGCAATGAACCGACGTGCGAAATTCACCTGTCTAAAAACGGCAGGGTCTGCATACAGTGCCAGGAAAAGTTTGGTGGGCTTGTATTCAGTGCCTGAATCTGTAAGACTGCAACCAATCCAGGTCAGAGTTGTATATTTCCCTTATATCCTTTATGTCGTAGAACATCATTGCGAGCCGCTCAAGACCGAGCCCCCACGCTATCACCGGTTCCCTGAGCCCCATCGGAGCGGTGACCTCCGGCCTGAAGAGCCCTGAGCCGCCCATCTCCACCTCCTTGCCGTCTATGACTGCGACCACGTCCATACTGGGCTCTGTATAGGGGTAGTAAGAAGGGATCAGCTTTATTTCATTGAAGCCGAGCTTTGAGTAGAATTCCCTTATGAGCCACTTTAACGTCGATATGTTGGCATCCTTCCCATAGAAGACACCCTCAATCTGGTGCAGTTCCGCAAGATGCTTCCAGTCAACGCTTTCGTGCCGGAATGCCTTCTCTATGGAAAATACTGCCACTGGAGGCTCACGGTGGTTATAGAGATACCTTATGGTGTTAACAGTTGTGTGGGTCCTCAGCAGCATTCGTCTTGCCTCTGCCTCGTCCCACCGGTATCTCCACCCGGAATATCCAGGAATCCCACTTTCGTGAGACCTTTTTACCTTTTGAAGAATTTCCGGATTTTCAAAATTGGGCTTGTTCTTAACCTCGACGTAGAATGTGTCCTGCAACTCCCTCGCTGGATGGTGCTGCGGAATGAAAAGCGCGTCCATGTTCCATCCCGCATATTCTATGTAATGCCCGCGTATTTCACTGAATCCAAGCTCCAGGAATATTCTCTTTACGCGATTGATCAGGTACGTTATGGGGTGTACGGAGGAACCGCGAAGAGCTTCCACGGGAGAAGAAAGGTCGTACTCCCTGAATGTTGATGATTTCCACCTGCCGGATAAAATTACTTTACTGTCTATTTCCTCGATGCTTTCCCTGCCCGAATCATGAATCTCGAAGCGTCTCCCCTTATCAGTGAGGGTTACATATCTCCTCCCTATTTTTTTCACTTCAAGCAGGTCACCTCTCCCCTTGAGGTTATCCATTATTTTCTGATCCACGCTTCCCTGCCCAGAATCCAGAATCTCGAGCGCCTTCTGACGATCCTCGATTTCTTCGCTGGCAGCTGGGTTTTCAATATATATTATCCTGCCTCCCTTCGGCTTGATCCCGAACTTTGCAAGCTGGGTTATGGCAATTCCTCCTCTTTCCTTTCCGAATCTTACAAATACCTGGTCCAGTTTAACTGAACCTTCATTCCTGAGAAATTTAAGAACCTGGAGTTCTGGCAGACCCTCAGCCAGATATTTCCTCCCTTCACTACCAAGCGCGAATTTCTGATCATATTCAGTCTCCACAGCTACCAACCCCTTCTGCTGCAGCCACGAAACTGCACTAGTCAGTTCTCTCTTGGTCATCTCGGGAAGGATGATGCTGTCTTCAGCCACCCTGGACGAATCTGAAAGGCCTTTCATGAATTTCAGAACCTCGTTCTCATTCCTGCTTAAATCCATCAGGTATGGAACATACCTTCAAATATGAATTTTTGCAGCTTTCCTGTAATTTGGCGACTACTCCGTCATCAGTAAATCCACTATATTTTAATATAGGGTACACATTATTATATAATGCAAACCGGAGTATTCCTCAAGATTGAATTCAATTCCGATATCCCGTTATACCAGCAGATCAGGGATCAGATCGTTGCAGCCATTGCAGACGGTACGCTTAAGGAAGGGCAGATCATCCCCTCAGCCAGGTCAATGGCAAAGAACCTCGGCATAAATTATCACACGGTCAACAAGTCCTATAATATACTCGCACTTGAGGGTTTCATAACCATGAATTCAAAGAAACAGCTCCTTGTAAAGCCTGCTTCAGGCGCCCAGGTAAAGCGATTCCTGGATGACTGGAGCTCGGTGGAGGTTAGCCTCATCAACGAAGCGAAGGCAATGGGATTCGAAGCAGAGAAGATCATGGAGATATTCAAGAAGCTGGTATATTCCCCGTCAACCCCACACGATAGTTCACGCTGATTGAGATGCTGCCGCCAGTTGCAGTGATAATGGATCTGATCGTTCCATGGCGGGTGTGAAACAGAAAATGAGGTGCAATGACTGAATCCGTCTGAAATAGATACCCCGGCTGTATTCCTGGTTATCGGACTGGTGTACTGGATTGTGCCGTACGTCACGCAGAGCACGATAAAGTTTGGAGTAAGAATACCCCCGGAGAGGGTCGGCGACCCCGTGTTAAGGAGAATGCTGAAAATATATCACGGGTGGGTTGCCCTGGTCACAATCGGCATTTTTACGGCGTTCATAATTATCCCTGACCTTTATGGGACTTTCCAGATTGAAACCTTCTCATTTATTGCAGAGATTGCCGCAGTATATCTCATTTATTTCGTGGTTCACGGCAGGCTTAAAAGAATAAAGGAGGAAAACGGATGGTACCATGGAGCAAGAGAGGCTGCCGGCGTTCTGGTGCCTATTGCGCCTCCAAGCCAGAGAGATTACGTTTACACAATAATGCTCTCATTTTCAGCGGTGATAGTTGCTGCGACTGTTATAATGGGGGCCATACTTTATCCGGACTTGCCTGCACTTCTCGTTACCCACTATGCCAATAACGGGATTCCAAACGGTTTTGAAAGAAAGGATCTGATTGACGTTTTTACATTTCCAATCCTGCAACTGGTTGTTACTGCTATTCTCTTCATAGTCTCATATGCAATTTGGAGAGCCAGACAGGAAATTGAGGTTTTCAGGCCGTATACTTCATATCTGCAGCAGTTGAAATTCAAGAAATATTACAGGTACGTGATTATAGCAATATCTATTTCGCTTAATGTTTCATTGATGCTTGTTGCAGCAATACGCTGGGGACTGTTGAACAATAATTATGGGTCCGCTCTGAACTATTTTCCAATAACCGCAGTGCTTCTTATCTCTGCACCTATGATTTACATCGGTCAGCAGGGCAGCAGGATAAAAACGGGATTCCCGGAACAGCCAACCGGCTTTGTCAACGTGAATGATGATGTTCTGTGGAAGGGCGGAATTTTTTATTTCAACAGGTCTGATCATTCGTTACTTGTGGCCAAGAGATTCGGCATAGGATGGACGATTAACTTCGGTAACCCCGTTACCTGGGTAGTTTTGTGGGGGATTCTTATGGTCCCGATATTCAGTTTACTGTTTATCTCACATTGAAAACTGTTGTTCTCGTCTGCCCTAGTGAATGAGTACCTACCTTCAAATACTAGTTTCTGCTGAGAACGGCCATTTACATTAACTTATTTTTTGCAGTCTATCTAATACCTTTCCTGATAGCAGCAAGTGTTATACTTTTTACCAGCACCTATTCCCCTAAAGATGAGAAGGTCCTGCCAACCAGGGTTCAGCTGCCAGGATAGCACCAGAATAAAAATTAGGCCATAAACCGCTATTGATCAACATTTGTATAAAATGACCTGGATCGCATCATGTTCCTACTGTTGACGGAAGGCCCGTTCTGATTTGCATATTTATGGATGTATGATGGTTTTCCAAAAATCCGGACCAGAGATGTATCATCAGCGTCTAGGTTCAGCAGATATTTTCCTTTCGCCCTCTTAAGGAAATCAGCAAGGTCCAGAAAATCGCTCTCTGTGAAATTATAGTTATACCAGTTTTTTCCGGGATACGGAGGATCAAAATAAAAAAAAGCACCTTCCGAATCGTATTTGCGTATAACGATTCGAAAGTCCAAATTCTCTATCTGCCACTTTCTCACGATATCGTGAATTTTCCCAAAACTGTAAAGCGTCTTCTTCAGGTACAGATTTGAAGACTTTTCTCTTCGCGTTCCGTAGGTGTCACCCAGCCCTCCAAAGCTGCGACTGAACCTTACCATTGTGTCCCTT
>JAJYUG010000084.1 GCA_021792655.1 Thermoplasmata archaeon
AGAGATAATGATATCAACGCCATAACGATCAATGCAGCGGAAATTATGCTCCACATGATAACAGGATAAGGATGAAGAAACTGCAGGATAAGCGTGCCAAGGAACGGGGAGAATGGAAAAATGAAGCTGAAGATCGCAGAACTGTATCCAAAATACTCTCCCCTCCGGTCAGGTGGAGCGATCCTGGAAATGAACACCTGGGAAAACTGGGATGTCATGTTCTCTCCCATGGTTAACAGTGCTGCGTTCGCCAGCAATATATAGAAGAGTCCGGTTATACCAAAGATGAAATATGAAGCTGAATATATTATGAGTCCCAATGCGTATGTATGAATTTCCCCAATCTTCACGGCCAGCGCATTGACCCTGAACTGGAAAATGATAACTATCAGGGTATTAACAGCGTAAAGCGCTGTGATCTGGAACTCCGGATAGCTGAACCTGCTCGTCAGGTAAAGAGGCAGCAGGGGATTCTCGAACATGCTTGTGAAAAGTCCGGAAAAGGCAAGCACAAGCGAGACCAGGATGAGCATCCTGTCCTCCCTGAAGGAAAACCGCCGTTCCCTCTTTTCAGTAGATTCATGACTTGAGGGGAGGGATTCGGGAACGTACCTGTATATTATCAGCATTTCTACAAAGCTGCCGAAGACTGGAGCGAGGAAGAAGTAAGCGGGGTTAATTATTGCCGTAAGGCCAGAGAAAATCAGCCCGATTCCGATGCCAACATTGCTCAGGACCCTGACCAGGCTGAATGAATTCAGGCGCTGTGATTCGCTCGACAGGTCTGTGAGGATTGAGTTTCCTACATTGTACTGAACATTGTTGAGAATGCTTATTATCACCATCATGGCAGTTATTGCAATTATCGACAGGTTCCTGTATACAACAAAGAAGAATGCCAGATATGTGAATAGGAGCAGAAGCGGCATCAGGAGCGCAAGGCCCCTCCTGCCGCTTACATCTGATATCCGTCCGCCGTATATGGAAAATGGCACTGAGAACACGGATTGCAGAAGGAAGATGATCCCTATGTCTATGTAGTCCAGCCTCCTGACTGTCAGGAGGTATATGGATATCAGTATCCACAGAGGGTACCTGGTGAACCCTCTTATGAAATCGGCGAAGGCAATCGCAATTATTGAGGGGTGATAACCTGGTTTTTTGTCTGGCATTGAAGGCACCGTGTATTTAAGTACAATATATTAAAGATGTTATGAGAAGATCTTCTGCAGATACCACTCCGGGTCAAACCTCACTATGTCGTCCATGCCCTGTCCAGTGCAGAGAAAGAGAACAGGCTTTTTCATGGACATGACAATGCTCAGCAGTGACCCACCTTTAGCGTCCGTGTCAAGTTTCGTAAGGATAATTGCATCGAAGCCGGTTTCCTTAAGAAACGTTTCCGCCTGGTTCAGGGCATCCTGCCCAACCATTGAATCAAGCACCAGGACCGTGAGATTTGGTTTTGATACGCGCTTGATCTTTTTCATCTCGTCAACAAGATTCTTGTTGGTCTGCATCCTTCCCGCCGAGTCTATAAGGACATAATCCAGCCCTCTTGCACGGGCATGCTCGATTGCATCGAATGCGACGGCGGATGGGTCGCTCCCATGTTCATGCCTTATGACCTTAACCCCAACACGATCCCCGAGTATGGAGATCTGGTCTATGGCCCCTGCCCTGAAGGTGTCGGATGCTGAAATCACGCATCGCTTCCCCGCATCCTTGAGGTATTTTGCCACCTTTGCTATTGTTGTGGTCTTTCCGGTGCCGTTGATTCCAAGGAACAGGATAACGTAAGGCTTTTCAGTTACTCCGAGGATATCAAGGCCAAACTCGCTTGCCATGAGGACGTCCCTGATTGAATCCCTCACAATGCCAATCAGGGTTGATTTGCTGATCTTCTTTATCCTGTCCACACGCTTCCTGATGTCATCCTCTATTGCCTCAACGGCTTCAAAAGAAACATCAGATTCCAGCAGAACGTTACGTATTTCGTCTTCTATCTCTCCCTTCTTTGCAGTGAGAACTTCATCATCATCCGGGATGTCGTGCCTGAAAAGTTTTTTCAACCCCTCAAACATTTCAGCTCTTGCCCTGTTCCTCTTCCCTTGCCTGGTTAACAACCGAGAGCAGTGCCTCATAACGGTTCACGAGATCCGACCGCCTCGTGTTGAGAGTACCTATTGAATTCTGCAGATCGGTGATGTTCCTATCCAGCCTGTTAGAGAGCTTTTCCGGATCTTCCTCGATATAAACATCAGATCCGATGGGCACAAGCATCCTGGATTTTGTATCAATGTTTCCCAGTGCAAATATCCCGGCACCTATGGAAATTCTCCTGTCTCTTGAGCCCGAGATTTCAGTATCCTTCAGTATTGTCTGTACTCTCCGGATTTCCTCCATTCCCCTTAGAAGCCCGTTAAGCTGTGTATCAAGTGAATCTATCAGCGACTTCGTATAATTTATCTCGTCAACTATGTTGACCTGGTTCTCTTCTGCCATATTAATTACCATTGAACAGCGCTCTGCTTTCACTGAGTGCCTGCAGAACTGGCATTGTCTCACCGGATAAATAGCTTATCAGGGCTCCTCCTCC
>JAJYUG010000002.1:0-54071 GCA_021792655.1 Thermoplasmata archaeon
GAATGAAATACGCCCGCTTTGTAGAAAACGCCTCCAGCGATTGCAATCCTGTCGCCGGAAATGGATGCGTTTGTGCCCGCAACTCCCAGGTCCTTCAAGAGGGTGGAATTGAACATCGACGGGTTTATGATGCCAGCGATTGTGATGGACGCCTCTACGCTTCCAGTCCCGTTCCCGGGTATGAGATATCCGGACTTCAGCCCATCCTCAAACATCACAAGCGGACCGGACTGGTTCATTTCACCTGTTACCGGCGAGATTACCTGCCACAAATTACCCGGCCATGCCATGGCACCGGAGAATACGTAAATCGATCCAGAGAATCCCGGAAATGCACTGCTTGAGCTCAGGTTGAGGCTGATGAGCAGCTTTGTTCCTGTCCCGCCTGAAAGCGATATTATGTTGTTGGCATTCTGGGTTGCTGTGCTCCCGTACTGTAATGTGCTTCCGTTGTAGCCCTCGATCACGATAACCTGTGGAACGATGTTGAGCAAGTTTCCGAGTGTGGAAGATCCAAGGATTCCGGTTCCGTTGATTATCTGGTCCGCGGACAGGGCGTCGGCTATCTGGGTGAGGTTGTAAGTATATATCACCAGGGTAAAATCAGAGGCGCCGGCAGCTTTTGTTCCGTACCACTGTGAGCTTGCGGCAGCCCCAACAAGGCCAGCCATTGCGTACAGGTTATATACGTCCCCGTATCTGCCAACGATGCCAGCGGCGAAATATGTGGAGTTTATCCCAGAACCCGTTCCTGATGGGGTGAAACCTTTTATATCGGATGCTACGGTTGACGGTGAAAACTGCGCTATTCCTGATGGACCAGCGTACTGGACTGGAGAAGATGACGTCGCCTGGCCGGTGACTGAGGGATATGGAGAGATGGGGGAGCTGTGCTGTGAGAAATCGGCAAGGACAGCAAAACCGCCTGCGACAACGGCAATAACCACAAGTGCGGCCACAACTCCAGAGGGCTTCTCCTTCCTGGGCCGCACCATCCTTTGAAATAGCCTGCCAAATATGTAGGATGCCACCAGGAAAATAACCAGGTTTATGATCAGGTATACCAGGAAATTGCTCTCCAGTGATGAGATGATCTGCGAGGTGCTCGGACTTCCTGACGCAGCGGAGGATGTTCCGCCGAATACACTGGCGTATGATGAGACTATCCCGACTATATTGCCAACCAGCGGCTCGTTTTCAATTGTATACAGGTTTGTTCCGGATGGCGGAGTTGACAGTATCCCTGTAAGTGAAGATAGCGAAGGCGTCGATACACCCGACAGGATGTGCGCACTGAACAGGAGGGAAATGGCAGATATGCCAAGGAATCCAAGGATGGACAGGTAAACCGTGAACGCGGTTCCTGCGGCCCTGCCTCCCCTTCTTGCGCCAGCAGCAACAAAAAATGCAATAATGATCCATGACGCTATTATTACAGGGAATTCAATGGGGTTTCCCATGAGCAGGAAGAGGATGGGCAGAATGAATGCAAGCGGCGCCCCGAAATAAGGACCGAGCCAGTCCAAAAGAGGTGTATAATATGCAGAAAGAATGTAATACGCTACCAGCAGCGCTGCAGAAACACCAAGGATGTATCCGGTGAGTTTCCCCATGTGTATCTATGACGTGGATGGAGATAAACCTTACATTTGTGCGACAGGGACAGATTGAAGTCCGTAATCTGCCGGAATGACTTGAAATATTTATTACGTCTCCTGGGATATTCATTCATATGTCCAGGATAGAGGAAGGGCCAAGACTGTTTGGAACAAATGGAATACGCGGCATCCCTAACGGGGACCTCAACGTTGAGTTCTGCGAGAACGTCGGGAAAGCCATAGGTTCATACTTGCAATCAGGTGAAATCGTAGTGGGGAAAGACACAAGGATCAGCGGGGACATGATTCTATCTGCGGTTATCGCCGGCATATTGTCCACGGGCACGAAAGTTGTGGATCTTGGCGTGTTGCCGACTCCCGCTCTCCAGTACTTCTGCAGGAGAAACAGCAAGCCGGGCGTTATAATCACTGCTTCCCATAATCCTCCGCAGTTCAATGGCATAAAGTGTATCCACAGGGATGGCACGGAAATGCCCCGTTCAGACGAGGAGGGAATAGAGAAAATATTCTATGACGAAGATTTCACAAGGGCAGGCTGGGAGGCTGTGGGAACATGCAGGAGATATTCCGGAGCAGTTGAGGAATATGTACAGGGGGTTGCCTCCATGGTGGATTCCAACCTGATCAGGGAGAAGCATTACAGAGTTATTGTGGATACTGGAAATGGCGCTTCTTTTTCCAGCACACCTATGCTGCTGAGGATCCTGGGCTGTTCGGTTGTAACTCTCAACGCAAACCCTGACGGTACCTTCAGCGCCAGGCAGTCTGAACCGAGACCAGAAAATCTCTCTGCCTTAGCGGCCCTGATGAAGTCTGGAGGATTCATGGTTGGCTTTGCGCACGATGGCGATGCCGACAGAACAGTCGTGTTTGACGAATACGGGGAGTTCATAGACGGGGACAAGACGCTTGCCCTTATTACAAAGAACGTTGCAGGAGAGGGGGATGTTGTGGTGACCCCAATAAGCAGCTCGGATTCCATAACAGATGTATGCAGAATTGCAGGAGCTAAGCTTATCAGGACAAGGGTCGGAGCACCAATCGTTTCCAGGACTATGATAGAAAATGGCGCCAAGGTCGGAGGGGAGGAGAATGGAGGGATCATATACGGACCGCATCAGTATTGCAGAGACGGCGCAATGGCTGTTGCACTATTCCTGGAACTCATGGCAAAGACCGGAAAAACACCGTCAGAACTCATAAGGAGCATTCCTCAGTATGCGCTTGTCAAGAGAAGCGTTGAACTCAGGAAACCGTGGAAGGAGGTCCGTACCGTTCTGCTTCAAGAGCTGGAGCACGAAGTCACTGACCTGATGGACGGCATAAGGATAATCCGCGACAGCGGCTGGGTACTCATAAGGCCTTCCGGAACAGAACCCATAGTACGCGTCTATGCAGAAGCAAAAAAGCTCGAGACTGCCACCGAGATGGAAGATGAGTTTGTGGAACTTGTAAGGGGCGCAAGTTCATGAAAGTGCAATGTACGCATCCCTGAACCGCATCAGCGCGGTAATGTTCCCGCCTATTGCAAACCACAGGAGCAGTATGGTTGATACGTCTATTTTTATGCCATATACCGGGACTGATCCGGTGATTATTATCTGCAGTATAATTGCAACCAGAATGAATACTAGCCTGTCAGCCCTGCCAAGTATGCCGGAATAATTTCTCCTTAGACCGAGCGCCTGGGATTGCGTTCCCATGTAGCTGGTGAGCATTACCCCGATAATTGCCGCGAGGCCTATTGCGACATTTCCGTATGTCGAGAAGGTTATACCCAGAATTATGAATATATCGGCGTACCTGTCGAACACATGGTCGAGCAGGTCCCCCCTCTTTGAGGAAATTTTCTGCAGCCTTGCGACCCTTCCGTCCAGTGCGTCGAACAGCGATGACAGAACCAGTGCAATAAAGGCACCGAGGAGGAAGTATGGCAGCGAGAGATAATAAAATACTCCGGTAATGGCGGCGAAGACTATTGCAAGATAGGAGATGAAATCAGGGTTGAACCTCTTGAATTTCAATGCAAGGGGAAGAAGCATCGGGTCTACCTTCGAACGCATTGAGTCAAGAACCATGAGGGATTAACCGCAATCAAGATTTATTATTTCCCCTGATCAGCGAAATAATTGACATGACCCGCGCAAGAACAGCTCCTTCGTTCTCGCTGTCTGTGCTTACGGTGAAAATCCTTCCTGCCGGCAACCTGTCGAGCGCCTCATAGTAGATGCTGTCTGAGAGCATTACATCAATATTTTCCTCGATTTTCTCCCTGCTGTATCCCCTATCAAGCAGCCTTTTTCTGATGGTTTCCTCTGATCCGGTCAGTATTATTACACACTCACAATCAAGGAGGTGGGTATAGTGGCCCTCAATTATGTTGACTCCATTGATTGCCCCTCGCAGCCTGTCCGTATCGACCACGTCTCCGGAAACACAGCCAAGCCTCTGAGCTTCATCGTTGGCAGGCCTGCATGTGACACCGTTCCTGTTAAGATTGAGGCAAAGAGTGCTTTTTCCCGTTCCGGGTATTCCGGTTATGCATATCATTGATACACCGTTCTTTCTGTTTCAATGTCAAATGGCCGGGAGAGATGCCGCCTGGCCATAACCGGAACGTCGTAGAGCCCCGGGGATAGCTTTCGTTCAACCTGCACATAATCCGGGTGCCGGGCCTTCGCCCCGCAAGAAGGGCAGCGAAAATCATCCCTTCCTCTGGTATGCATCCTCTCTCCGCATCTGGAACATATGGGAGGGTATCTTATGAACTGCCTGGATAGATCCAGGATCTGCATTTTCTCCACGTGCAGGGATCCATTGACGTACGAACCGTATACGCGAATCTCGTCTCCAATCCGCAGGGAGGAAAAAATCCTGCGGAAGGACTTTGTAGGTTCAAACGCTGCTATGCGGATTCCTGAACCCCTGTAAAGCAACGTGGTAAAGTAATGTCCTCCCTGAATCACCTCGGGATTTTCCATTATCCTACCCTGCACACTGTAAGATCCAAGTTCCCTGATCGACTGTGGATCTGCCACAATGTGATCATCGGTTCCCTGGTTTGTAACATAGAGTATCTTTGACTCCGGCAGGATGCCAAAGGCCGCATCAAGTTCATTTGAAAAGTTCAGCAGGCCCTCGTGGAAGCGAGACCGGAGGCCATAGATTACCGGTGTCCTCTCCTTTGGGAATATTGCTGCATAATCGTTATCCCTGTCAATGTTGTTGAAAGTACCGGGAATTGTGTTCGCATATTCCGCGATTTCTATCTTTCTTTCGTGGCTGATCGGTTTCCCCCGTGGGTATCTGTAAGCAATGCATTCATATGTAACTGAATTCATGGGCCATGATATTGCGGCGGCTGACCCGATAATACCCCTTCCATTCTTTATTTTCACGAAATTTGCGCCTGCATCGCGGAGTTTTATTTCAGCCTCTTCAATCGTGATCTCCTCTGAAAGCGCCTTAGAGTAAAAATCTGAATTGAGAGGAGCTTCCATAACTACAATTCCAGGGTTTGTGTTATCCTCATTGAGTTCAGAGTATTCCTGCACAAGCGTGACGGCTTCCTTCATCAGTATGCACGAATCCTGGATTTCCTCCACATTTTCATAGGAATATATGGGATGCCCGTTGAACAACCCTATAACAGTCCTTGTGCCCGAACCATGGATGCCGATCTGAACGCCAAGCGCACCATTCCCCCTTGTCTTGTAGCTGATGTTGGGATTCAGCCTTACAAGCCTGGGAAAGCCCTTTACTGCGAAACCTGTTTCCTGAAGGAATTTTGCCATAAGGTATGTAGTACACATACCCCTGCGTGAGTCCGTATCGTCAAACGCAAGAAACAACTATTCACCGAACCTCCTCTTCCTCATCTGGTATGACTTGATTGCCCTCAGGAAATCAACCTTCCTGAACTCAGGCCAGTAAACGTCGGTGAAATAGAGTTCTGAGTACGCACTCTGCCAGATCAGGAAGTTGGACACCCTTTCCTCGCCGCTCGTACGGAGTATGAGATCAGGATCTGGAATGTTCCCGTCATAGAGATATTCCCTGAATTTTGCCTCCGATATATCCGAGGGTGTTATCTTCCCTTCCATTCCGTCCTTCAGTATCTTCCTGACTGCGTTAATTATCTCTTCCCTGCCGCCATATCCTACTGCAAGGTTAAGCCGAAAATCCTTGTTTGCGGAAGTGGCCTCCTCCACTTCTCTGATCGTGTTGACCAGGAAGTCCGGCAGGTTTATCTTCTCGCCTATGATCTTCACGCCAATGTGATATTTTTTGACCCTCTCGTCATTCATCAGGTCTATGAGGCTCTGGTTTATCAGCTTGAAGAGGAAGTTTATCTCCTTCTTGTCCCGCCTGAAGTTCTCCGTTGAGAATGCATAAACCGTCACGACCTTGATTCCAATCTCCCTGCACCAGTCAAGCACATCCTCAAGCTTGTTCTTTCCGGCGACATGCCCTTCGTCCGTGCTTATCCCGAGAGCCATTGCATATCGCCTGTTGCCGTCTGTTATAATGCCTATATGATTGGGCACCTTATTCTGGCTTATCTCGTTCATAAGCGCTTTTTCGTATATCTGTCCAACAAGGTCCCCGACACGTGATGAAATTCCCATTTGTGTTATATTAGTAATGCAACACAGGGAATCAAATTTTTCCTTTCCGGCGTTATGCCGGCAGAATGCCAGAAACTCTCACGGCATGGGCATGGAAATCTTATACTGAATAATCATGGCAGAAGGAAATGATTGCATCCGCAAAGGACATTGTTCATATCGTATCCAGTCTTCTGGCGAGGGACGAGCCACCGGTGGAGATACGAATCCTGAGTTTCAAGAAGGATCGGTCAATCACCCTGAGGATGTCTGCTGGAGATACAGTTGAGGTTTCCGAAAATGGCTTTGATCAGAAGACATTTAATTGCAGCAAAGAAGCTTTGCCGAAATTAATTGAGGAAGTCAGTGACAGGGAGTTTCCAAGAAGCCATCGGGTGAGGATATCCCTCATGAAAAAATGAGTTGAGAGATTTGGATCAGTCTTCTCTGCTGACGCTGTCAAATCCGGTGTAGGGCACAAGCACATCTGGCACCTTGAAGGATTTCCCTCCATCGTACTGGAAATTCTCCATAATTGCCACCAGTATTCTCTTCGTGGCTATTGCAGTGCCATTCAGAGTATGGACATACCTGTTTCCGTCCTTGGTCCTGTATTTTATTCCAAGAGACCTTGCCTGGTAATCCGTGTCATTGGATATGGAAACAATCTCCCTGAACTTTCCCTGCGACGGGAACCATGCTTCCATGTCGTATTTTTTCTCTGCAAGGTATCCGAGTTCTCCGGAACAGACATTGACTATCCTGTACGGAATTCCAAGGCTCTGGTATATTTTCTCGCTGTTGGCAACGATCTCAGCAAAATAATCCCAGGAATCTTCCGGTTTGCAGAAAATGAACTGCTCGACCTTGTTGAACTGATGCACCCTGAATATGCCCTTTGTATCCTTTCCATGAGCGCCCGCTTCCCTCCTGAAACACTGTGAAGCTCCCGCTACCCTCTCCGGGAGATCGCTCTCCTCGAGAGTTTCATCCTTCAACATTGCAGCTATTGCATGCTCGGAAGTAGAAATCAGGTAGAGGTCCTCCCCCTCTATCTTGTAGAGCGAGTCCTTGAATGTCTCTATGTCTGTCGCTCCAGCCATTGATTCATAGTTGATCATCAACGGCGGCTCAAGCACGGTGAATCCCCTCTCGGCGAGGAAGTCCGTTGCGTAGTTTATCAGGGCCTGCTCGATCTTGAAGAGCCTGTTCTTTATGAAGAAGAATCTTGCTCCGGAGATTTTCCCTGCCCTGTCCAGATCAACGAGGTCGAGATCCTTTATCATGTCAACGTGGCTTACGGGTCTGTCGTCAAGAAGTTCGTAATCCCCGGAGTTGCCTGAATCCCTCAGGAATGTATCCCTGTCATCGCGGAAAACCCTGGCGTGCCCGGTGTACCTGACAAGTTGGTTGTTTTCGTCACCCCTGCAAACAGGAACATCGTCATGGATCAGGTTGGGTATGAGCCGAAGTGTGCCATCCCGTTCGTCTGAAATTTTTTTCTGTGCTTCCTCAAGGTTGCCAATGCGATCGTTCAATGCCTTGACCATGCCCTTTTCTTTCTCTACACCGGATCCGGTCTTTACGTTCCTGGCGATTACCTCAGTAAGGCTGTTCTTCTCATGCTTCAGATCGTTGATCTCCCTCAGCTTTTCCCTCCACGCCTCGTCAAGCGTGAAGAACCTGTCAAGAACTGACGTATCAAAGAAGCGTTTCTTGCAGGAATCGTAGAATATCTCGGGCTTCTCCCTCAGGAGCTTGACATCTATCATGGTTGAGAAAATGTTGGGCAGTATAATAATTATTCACACCTTTAACTTTATTTCAGGCATTGCAATGTCCGCTCTGATCAAAAGTTGCGCACATGTATACCTCACAGATAATTTCCTTAAGGTATTGACACGGGAAAGTGACAAAACCTATATCTATTGAACTCAGCTAGCAATATCATGACCTTCTGCCCCGTGTGCGGCTTGAAATTTGATAGGGGGAACTACCGCATGCTTGCGGATCATTTTGTTGATCAATCCAGGGCAAGCGATTTCCGGCACATTTCATGGCTTAACAGGAATGTTTCAAAGGATCTCATGAAGGCGGAAGACCTTTCAGTTTCCCTGATGACTTTCTACCATATTTCTGGTGGCATTGGAAAGTGGATAATTACTGATTTTGTGAGAAGATTCAGGGGAGATTCTCCGCATCCCTTCATACTGGCTATGCAGCAATACGACCCTGAAGTGATCAGGGGCTATGTGGTAGAGCACCACCACTTCCTGAAACAGTGGATAAGGTCATGCTCATACATCATCGCGAAGACCGAATTCGAGGATGTCCAGTCCTTTGAACTGGAGAACATAATGACAGAATTGCACGGATATGGTGCCTCGGAGCCCTCACACCACGAGCTCCTGATCAGGATGGGGGAATCGCTGGGACTTGACAGAAATTTTATTCTGGCAGAAAAACCGCTGAAGCAAACTGTGGAAGCCATAAAGATATGGAATGACCTTGCCGCCTCTGGAAGCTGGATATCAGCAATGGCAGCCATGCATTCCCTCGAACTAATTGCAAACCGTGATCTTTCAAACCATGGTGCTAGATACCCTTATTTCAACCCCTCAATCCTGTCAGATAAAATGGTTCCGGAAGAGGTTAAGACGTTCCTGAGGGAAGGGTATGAAGCCGATGTTTCCCATTCCTACACGGCACTACAATTGGTTGAAAGGCACGCAAGGAATGAAGACACTGAGGAGATACAGTACGCTTATTTGCGGTCTGCCGAGGCCTTCAGCGATTATCTTGAGGCTAGGCTGGAAAGAGGTGTTATGCTTGGAAACAAATAACAGGAAGGGATGCGCGCTATGCGACGCGACCTGGGGAGAATACTACAGAGAAATTGATGGTAACAGGATGTTCTTCTGCTGCGACATATGTGCTGACATATTCGAAAACATGGTGTCAGAGGTAAAGAAGAGGACGGGGTGGAAGAACATCGACCATGTTGACCTTAACGGGAATTTTTCCTTGGGAAGGCAATGCACAGCCAAGTCAGGGAAGGAGACTTTCAACTTTTATTTCAGAACCTATTCTGATGGAAGAATGATGAAATTCGAGGAACGCTGAAGACGGGGGATAGGAAAGGTCAGTCCGTTCTTGACCATCCTATGGCAGAATCGTCATCCCTTCGGTCGCCAGTGAAAGGTGTTATGACCTTGTCCTGGAGTTCCACCTTTGGCTTACGCCATGACGATGTCCCTGCCTCGTTCTTCACAAAACTGTAGTTGAAGTTTTCCTCGGATAGTTTCATTGTCGATACGAACCCGCCAACATAGCTGAATATTGTTAGCGTAAGGATCGCGCTCGGCAGGACAACTGCTATGGTCTTGACGAATCCATAGTATGTGTTAAGGTCGGTTGCGAAGTTTGATACGACGAAAATTGACGATCCTGAGACAGTAACTATGCCGCTGCGGAGATATGCAGACATAACTCCGAATGGACCTGATGTGAATGGCGCGAGTGATACCATTGCGAAGGTTATCAGGGCATCTGCCACCAGGGCTGACATAAGGGACTTGCCTATGGATCCGGATTTCCGGCCGGACATGTACCCGGCAATTCCTGGGCCTGCTATTGGTATCCACCAGAGCAGCATTGAAAATATGAGGGCGTACATTATCCCCTTCGACTGTGAATAATTAAGTGAGGCTTTTTTCTGTTTCTTCTTGTCCAGGCGGAAAATGCTCTTAACCCTGATTTTTTCAGCTATTTCCTCAAATATTGAACGCTTCCATCCTGTCATACTACGTCAGACATGACACAACAATTTACTATTTAAAGATATCCTATGGGAACGGGATAATTTTCCAGTTCATGCTCCATACTTTTCTGATCTCTCGGATAGCTGCAGCAAATACTGCATAACGTCGCCGCTCTTCAGCCTCAGCGCTGACCGCTGTGCGCTTATCTCGTCAAATTGTGCGGTCCTGTCCTTTATAATGCCCTTGGAGTAGAACACTATTGGAACGGGATCCCCGGAGTGATCCTTCATGGAGCAGGGAGTGCTGTGGTCACCCGTTATGCATATTACCGTATCTTCAGCCAAGTGTACCAGTTGTCCGACAGCGTCATCAATTTTCTCTATAACATCCCTCTTGAGTATGGGGTCACCGTCATGACCTGCTATATCCGGCGCCTTTACGTTCACAAGCACGTAATCATATGTCTTCAGTGCCTCCATTGCTCCCTTTATCTTCCCCCTGTAATCCGTATCGACCCTTCCCGTAACTCCTGGAACGCTAAGTGGGGTGATTCCCGCAAGGCTGCATATCCCGGAGATCATCGGTATGCCAACAACACATGCCCCTTTCATGTTGTACCGATCACTAAATGGTTCCAGTTTCGGTGCAATACCGGCACCCCTGAGCAGGATCTCGTTTGCCGGAGGAAGACCCTCCCTGATGCGATCGTGGTTCACATCGCTCTCATCCAGTATCTTCCTAGATTCCACAAGAAACTTGTTTATCAATGATGCTGTGATCTCCCCGTCAGGTTTCGTGGCACTGACGCTTGAAACTTTTTTCCCCGCCTCGTGCGGATCTGAGTCGGTAACGTTTGGAGAGAGCCCAGCCCCGTGCATAACCATCGCGGCCCTGTGTTCCACACCTTCCTTCACCCTGAACTCAACCCCGCCGATCTCCATGTTGAGATCCCTTGCCAGTTCAGCGGTGCCGGATGTTATCCTCCCTGCTCTCCTGTCGAGAATCCTCATAGCGTCGTCGCGGGATGCAAAATTTGCCCTGAATGCTATATCGCCCGCCCTTACTTCCATTCCAAGGCCCATAGCCTCAAATGGTCCCCGTCCGGTGTACACTTTTTCAGGATCATAACCGATAAGGGAGAGGTGCGATGTGTCTGACCCAGCTCTTATTCCGGGAGAAATAGGATGCATAAGCCCGTTCATCCCGTTCCTTGAAATGAAATTAAGATTTGGCCTGAAAGCCGCCTGCAGCGCAGTCATGTTCCCAAGGACTTCGTTTGGCCTGTCTCCGAGCCCATCCAGAACGATCAGCATTATCTTTTTCATGTTCCTTGAATGTGAGAAACGTTAATAATTGCTGCGTAGTGTTATCTATTTATAAGCTGAATCATTTTTCTGTTACTACAGGCTTGCTGGATCCGCGCCACGCACGCATGCCACCCTCAAGGTGGCTGACCTTTGTTACACCGTTCCTGATCAGCATTGCAGAAGCTGCCCTGCTGCGGTGGCCGGTTGCGCATACCAGAAGGTAGTGCGAATTCTTATCAAGCTTGGGCGCAAGCTCTTTCATTGAAGCGAGAGGATGCAACTCCACCCCTTCGATGTGGCCGTGCCTGTATTCCATCTGTGTCCGAACATCTATAGGCATTGTCCCCTCTTCCTTCATCTTTCTCTCAAAATCGTCTGGCGAAAGATTGACCAGCATATCAGGCTGCCTAAAATAATCCAGAAATCCCATGATACCCAATTCTTACTAATATATATAATCAACTGGAAATTGAAAAACTGAGGGAAGAACTACGTTCCTTCTTCCCATGAGTTTGCGTATTTCTCCTGCTGGGGAGTCAACTTGTCAAGTGTTATTCCTAGAGCCTGCAGCCTGATCTCCGCCACATACCTGTCTATGCTCTCCGGAACCGAATAAACCTTTTTTTCAAGGGAAGAACCATTGGAAACAAGATACTCCGCTACAAGTGCCTGGAGTGCAAAGCTCAGATCCATGATTTCAACCGGATGACCCTGCCCGGATGCGAGGTTTACAAGCCTGCCATCCGCGATTAGATTCACTGTGTTGCCGTTTTCCAGCCTGAACTTCTTGACGCTCTCCCTTACGGGAACAATGCCTATGTTTCTCTTTTCAAGTTCTGAAACTGCAATCTCGTTGTTAAAGTGCCCGGAATTTGCCAGTATAATATCCTTCTTTGCTTTCAGCATATGGTCGTATGTCACAATATCTTTCATCCCAGTAGCTGTCACTACCATGTCAGCTGACTTTATTGCATCTTCCATCCTTTCGACGCTAAAACCTTCCATCAGCGCTTCGTTTGCCTTGACAGGGTCAATCTCAGTAATGCTAACCCTTGCTCCCATGCCCTTCATCCTTAGCGCTATTCCCTTCCCGCAGTATCCGTACCCGGCCACTACAACCTTCTTGCCAGCTATCAGGATATTGGTTGCATTCATGATTCCGTCAAGTGTGCTCTGGCCGGTACCGTACCTGTTGTCGAAGAGGTGCTTCATCTGTGCATCGTTAACGTCAAACATGGGGAATTTCAGTGCCCCATCTTTTTCCATCGCCTTGAGCCTAACCACGCCGGTCGTTGTCTCCTCGTTCCCGCCGATCACGTGCGGGAGAAGTTCTTTGCGGTCCCCGTGCACCAGCTTTACAAGATCCCCTCCATCATCCACGATTATGTCGGGTCCAATGTCCAGTGCCCTGTTGAGATTCTCATAGTATTCCTGCTCATTCTCGCCCTTCTTTGCAAAAACCTTCATTGAATAGTCGCTTTTAAGTGAAGACACGACGCTGTCATCTGAACTGAGAGGGTTGCAGGACGCCATGTTTACTGTTGCTCCCCCTTCCTTAAGCAGCAGGGCAAATATCCCTGTCTTTGCCTCCACATGCAGTGCCATTGCCACCTTGATCCCCTTGAACGGTTTCTCCTTTATGAACCTGGGACGTATCTGCGAAATGACATCCATGTGCTCCCTTGCCCATTGCAGCCTTAAAAATCCTTTTTCTTCCACCTTATTCACCCTTCAGTTTCTTACAGTCAAGTGTGTAAAGCACGCCATTCCCAATAATAGTTTTCCCGATAACTATATCCCTTATGTCCCTTTGAGGCTGGAAGAGGGGCAGTCCGTTGTGTATTAGTATATTCCCCACGTAGATGAAGAATTCATCACACAAGCCTTCTGATAAAAGCTCGTTTATCACAGTTCTCCCTCCCTCCACTAGAATGCGTTTTATGCCAAGGCCATAGAGGTCTGCCATGACATTTCCAACACTAAGATCCGCCTCGTCCCGCACCATTACTCTGGCATTTGGCATTTTCCTCCCCTGCTGCGACGTGAAAATAATTGTTTCCGCCGTGCCGTCAAATATATTTGAGTTTTCCGGAACCCTGAGCTTGTTGTCCAGCACGATCCTCTTCGGGTTGGCTCCATTTTTCACCCTTACTGTTAGGGAAGGATTGTCGTTTATCACCGTATTCGCTCCTACCATTATGGCATCAACAGATCTCCTGATGCCATCAACGCGCTTCATATCCTCATTGCATGAGATCGATACTCTCCTGCCACCATTTCCGGCAATCATGCCGTTGAGGCTCTGTGCAACGTTGATTATTATGTATGGCCTTGGCGTCACAATATCATTTATGGCAAGGCGGTTAAAAATTATTGCAAGACCTACCAACGCACACATGTAAGAAGAAAGGAAATGGTATTTTAGGTGTGCAGCAATCTCCATTGGCAGATGAAGGTAAGCGAACTTGGATATCCAGAGGAATTCATTGAGATTGCGGGTGGCGATCACGAACTGTACCCACACCAACAGGAAGCCATAGGGGCAATTCGTGGCGGCACTAATGTCCTGGTTACTGTTCCAACCGCATCCGGAAAGACCTTGATCGCTTATGCGGCAATAATGGAAAAGCAGAAGACGGGACTGAAGTCCCTCTATATTGTCCCTCTCAAGTCCCTGGCATCCGAAAAATTTGATGACCTGAAGAAACTCCGCAAGCTTGGAATGAGAGTTACCATAGCTGTAGGGGATGTGGATTCTTCGCCGTCTTTCATAAAGGATTATGACGTTGTGGTATGCACTTCAGAGAAGGCGGACTCCATGATAAGGCATGATCCTTCCATCCTGTACGATATAGGGCTTATCATAGCTGACGAGGCTCACCTCATAGGTGACCCGGACAGGGGTCCGAAGCTTGAGATGGTGCTCTCCGCCTGCATGTACCTCAACCCTGACCTCACCATTATATCGCTATCAGCCACGATCTCCAATGGTGAGGACATGGCCAGATGGCTCAGGAGCAAACTGATCAGCAGCAATTTCAGGCCTGTTCCGCTAAGGTATGGAGTCATCAACGGAAATGAGATAGAATATACGGACGGGAAACTTGAAAAGGTCAGCGGGAAGAACTACCTGGATGACATAATAAGCGGGGATATCGAGAACGGAGGGCAGGTTCTCGTGTTCGTTAACTCCAGGAACAGGGCAGAAGCGCTTGCAAAGCAGATAGTGCCGATCACGGGGAAATATGTATTTCTGGAGGAAAGCCTCATCGATCTGGGAGATGATGCTGACAGGTACCAGGAAATGCTCAAATCCCTATTGAGAAAAGGTGTTTCCTTCCACCATGCAGGCCTTTCCATGAAGGAGAAGGATACCATAGAGAGGCTTTTCAGGGATCGTTACATAAAGGTGCTGGTGGCAACGCCGACACTGGCTGCAGGGGTGAACCTTCCCGCACGCACCGTAGTGGTCAGGGACATGAGCAGGTTCATGGATGGTTACAGCCAGTATGTGAAGAAAATTGAGATACTGCAAATGCTTGGAAGGGCGGGCAGGCCGGGATACGACACTGAGGGCAGGGCGCTGATATACGCATCAACCGATAGCGCCGTAGAGAAGGCACAAGAATACCTGTCTGGTGAATCTGAGCCCATTATCTCCATTTTCGGAGGAAGGCGCGCACTCCAGATGAACGTCCTTGCACTGGTTTCAACAGGAATTGCAAAAAACCTCGAAGAGGTAAAGAAATTCTTCGGATCGACGTTCTTCGGGCAGCAGAACGTTATCTCTGATATATACACTGATCTGGAGAGAACCCTGGGTTTCCTTGTATCAGAGGACTTCGTCAGGGAGAAGATGGGAAACTATGAGGCGACAACGTTCGGGAAGACCGTTAGCGATCTTTACATAGAGCCGAAGACCGCACTGATACTCAGGGAATACTTTGAAAAGCCCCATTCAATCGATCTTGCCCTTTTCTATATATGCAGGACCCCCGACATGATCAATTTTTCCACCAGAACCGGGGACATGCCTTACATAACTGATTTTCTTGAAGAAATTGAAGTATTCAGTGATGACGATGACAATTATTCTGCTGCAAAGACAGCAATCGTACTGAAGAACTGGATAGACGAGGTTCCAATTATCGACATAACAGAGAAGTTCAATATAGGCCCCGGGGACGTGCAGAGCAAGATAGCTTCAGCTGACTGGATTTCATATTCCCTCTCCCGGCTGGCGGAATTGTTCAAGCCGGAGATCAGGGGGGAACTGGAACGCCTGAATATAAGGATCAAGGAGGGAATTAAGGAGGATGTCCTTTCGCTAATCACCATACCTAACATAGGAAGGGTCAGGGCAAGGAGGCTGCACAGGGCGGGTTACAGGACTCTGGATCAGGTTGCTTCCGCGCAGCCCTCTGAAATCTCCAGGATATTCGGCTTTTCGTCCAAACTGGCTAATGAAACTGTGGATCATGCCAAACGGATAAAGGGAAGATACAGATGACAATTCACATTTCCGTGAACAGGGAGGACGCGCAGGACTCCATATCCGTCCTGAAAAGAATGGGGATGATAGATCCTTCACACAAGATATACAACTCCGGGGAAAGGGTCTTCATACCTGTCATATCTGCGGATACCATCCCGGAATCGGTTCCGGGCACCATCGTTGACCTGGACGGAAAGCCCAGGGAGGAAAGGTTGAGACCGCTGGTTCAGCCAGGTTCTTTTGATGTCGTTGGACACATTGCCATAATAAAGTACATTGAAGGGAAGGACTACTCATCGAAGGCCAATGAGATACTGCAGACCAGGAAGAGCATCCGGACTGTGTACCTGGACAGGGGAGTTAAAGGTGATCACCGTAAAAGAACGCTTGAACTCCTTGCCGGTGAGGACCTGCCGGAAACGCTGTACAGGGAGAATGGAATCACGCTTAGGGTAAATGTCAGAAAGGCATATTTCTCCCCGCGTCTGGCAACAGAAAGGCTGCTCATTTCCAGCAGGATCAGGGACGGAGAATATGTGTGTGACATGTTCTCCGGCATTGGTCCGTTCTCCATATCGATTGCCAAGAATGCCAGGGCACGGGTAGTAGCAATCGATTCCAACTGCGACGCCGTAGAAATCCTCAGGGAGAACATCAGCATCAACAGGCTGGTTGGTACCATCGATGCCATCTGCGCAGATTCCTCTTCGGAGATCTTGAAACACGGCAAGTTCGACAGGATAATAATGAATCTGCCACACGACGCATTCAGCTTCATTGAAAATGCGTACGCAGCTCTGATTGACGGCGGCCTGATAAATTATTACGAAATCAGCACCGATGAGGGTATAACCGACAGGATGATGCAATTCCGCGACATGGGACTGAAACTCACGTGGAAAAGAGTCGTGCACGGATATTCCAAAATGGAAAGTCTGCACTCGATGGAGTTCCAGAAGATTCCAAGAAACTAGGTTCTTCTTCCGGCGGAAGCGGAATATGTTTTCCACCTGTCAAGTATCGGCAGTTTCTCATCGTAAACTGTATCCATGAGGTTCAGGTGCTCAAGTATTCCCATGACGGATTTGTCTGCGTCTCTCACTGCGGAAATCAGGTCCTTGTTCGTGTTTGTTGAATCGCCGCCGGAAAAAAGCCCCGGTATGGAGGTCATTCCTACGTCGTCAACAACTACATGCCCCTGCGGCGTCAGCCTGAGGCTTCTGAGATACTCAGGATCTATGAATGAGTAATCCGTTTCCTGCCCAGTTGCTTCAATGACGGTATCTGCCTTTATCTCATGCACCTTGTCCTTGATCGGTACAGGCTTGGCCCTTCCGCTCTTCTCCACCACCATTTCATTCTGCCAGTACTTCACAGAAACGACCCTGCCGTTTTCCTGAACGTATTCAAATGGTGTGACTTCCCATTCGTATTTCACAAACTCTTCAACGGACTCTTCAAGTTCCTCTTCCGCATTGAGTGATGGATAGCCTGGCCTGTCCTGCTCCCTCCTGCGATACATGATTATAACATTCTTGGCGCCAAGTCGCATAGCAGTTCTTGATGAATCATTTGCCGTGAATCCCCCACCAATTACGACGACATCGTTTCCAACGTCAATATTTTCCCCGAGGCTTACCCTTTGCAGGAAATTCATAGCGTGATAAACATTTGGTGCATCTGATCCTGGAGTTCCTGTCATGTGTGGCTTGTGCGTGCCTATGGACATGAAGACCGCATCATTGCTCTGCATTATCTCGGAAAATTTGATATCCTTTCCTACTACAGTATTGAGGTGAACTTCAACACCCTGCGAAAGTATGAAATTGATTTCCTTGTCAAGTACATCCTGCGGAAGCCTGTATCTGGGAATACCAGTTTTCATGAAACCACCCAATGCAGGCAGAGCCTCGTATATGACTACCCTGACACCCTGGATTGAAAGATAGAAAGCTGCTGTCAGTCCAGCAGGTCCGCCCCCAATTATGGCAACTTTCTTGTCTACAAACTTTTTCTTTGGAACGCTGATTATCTTTCCGTAATCGCTGAACTTATCTGCGGCATACCTCTTGATGTGCCTTATTGCTATTGGACCGCCCTCATCATAAAGAACGCAGATATCCTCACAGAGATGAGTGCACACCCTTCCGATTATTGCAGGGAAAGGCAGCGTCTCAAAAACTATCCTGACAGTCTGCGCCGGGTCTCCTACCGCAGTGCTTCGGATATAGCCGCCTATGTCAAGGCTGGCTGGACATGCCTGGGTGCAGATGTTGCATCCTATGCATCTGCTGGCCTCTGCATACGCTTCGTTATCGGTGTATTCCTTTACTGGCTCAATTTCGAATGATTTGATCCTCTTTGCCGGATCTTCATGACTCTGCTTGACACGTTCGAAATTGAGCATTTACTTGATCCCACGGTAAATCTGTTTGACAGTTATAAACCTTATCTAGCTTGGAAATACACCATTTCAGGATAGAAAGTGCGGCACCACCAGCATTGCAAAGAAGAGCACGAACAGTACACACGATGAAAGAGCAATGTAAAGCCTGTTCCTGGTTTCTATAAACGACATCAGGGCAATGACAACAACGGTAATGGGCGTGAATATGAGAACCCACAGGCCGAATGCGACGTAAAATGCCCCATCCAGCTGATACATGCCGGTAAACAGGTTGTTGAGCGGGATAAGGGATGAATACAGGGTCTGGCTCTTTGAATAGCTTGCGATCTGGGCCAGGGTATAACCATCCGCACCCCCCTTAACCATGATGATAACTATACCACTAATGACTGAGGCCATGCTCAATATCACACCGGTTCTCAAGGAGGCGCTGATGATCCTGTAAACGTCAAAGTGCTTCAACTGACCTCACCCTCCTCATGTTATGCAAATAAAGCACTGCTATGAAGACCACGGCGATCACGATGGAAATTAAGAACTGGATCAGCGGCACTATGAAAATTATATTATCAGTTACGAACCCCCGGATAATCATTTCTACTCCTAGAAAAGAGAGGATTGCCAGAAAAATCCACCTTATATCCTTGTTGGTTATCTTAACAAGTGCCTTGGCTCCAAAATACGCCCCTATCACAACACCGATTGCCGTGGCGGCAGCGATGAATATCTGGATATAACCGGAATACCAGTAGATGGAGCTTCCGGTGGCAGCAGTAATCCCTATCATGAAATTGCTGGTAGTTGTGGTGACCTTCATTGGCAGGTTCATTGCCCAGTCCATTCCTAAGACCTTGAGAGCCCCGCTGCCAATGCCCAAAAGCCCGGATACAGTGCCTGCGAAGAACATTATTATCTCCCCTAGCCACCATCTTATGCCGTTATAGTCCACATCCTTCTTCAGCCTTGCATCATGATATTTTCCTGAAAGCTCAAAAATGCGCGTAGTCCAATCCGGTCTTGTGTGCGGCGGCAATTCGCTCTGTCCACGCTTCACTGCAGGAACCAGGGATCCAAGAAGCACAATTCCGAATATCACGTAAATGAGCCATGTCAATGCGTGGTGATCCAGGTACACGGTCAAAAGCGATCCAACGACCGCTCCGATTGTTGTTGCGACTTCCAGCCCCACACCGATCTTTATGTTTGCAATCTTCTCCTTGGTATAGGCGCTTGCAGAACCTGCTGAAGTTGCAATGGTTGATATCAGGCTTGCTCCAGTTGCAAATACTATTGGAACGCCGTAAAATATGCTGAGGAGCGGAACAAGAACAGTGCCACCACCGAGACCTGTCAACGAGCCTATAAACCCGGCGAGTATTCCGCCAAATACAATTGAAATGAACTTTAGGATTATTGCGAGAAGCTCATACATTATGAACCCAGTATGTCATGACATTATAAATTATAATCGGAGTGCAGGGCACATTTAACATCGAAGTCAGAGTCGGTAATCCGATCTTATATGCCTGGAGGCAATGGATGCTATGACAGCTTCATAGAATTTACTCAAAGCTTACGAGTTCGGCATGCAGGTCTTATTTCATTGATAAATTATTGGGAAATAATAGGACAAATATGCAAACCTTTTTAAATATTAGCGGATTGTTTGAGCATGCTGGTAAGAGACATAGATCGAAAACTCGACATGCGGGTTATACTTCGGGTAAGGCAGAATACCGAACTCTTCAATCTTACTAGGGAAATGAAAGGAAAATTTCCGGTCTTCATTTTTGGTCGCGATGGAGAAACATGGATGAGTACATATTTTCCTAAGGAACTGAAAAGCAATAAACTTGATGTTGCATTCAAGAAGTTCCGGGCTACGGAAAAAGAAAACTCATTTGTGGTGGACTCAAGAATAAACAATGTGAAGGACCTCAAAATTATCAACAAACTAATGGAGATTCCATCTTTCATAGTCAACAGGTCAGACATTAATAACGGTTTTCTGAATGTGTATGCACGATTTCATAGCTCCCAATTGCCCGTGGTATCTGAAAACCTTGCCTATTATACAGAAGATATAGAAAATTCTAGGGTTGAGTGGCTTGGACCGAATCCCGGCATAACCAAGACCATGGATCTCATAAATTCGGAGTACCCAGTGTCCATTGTTACCTACATTATCAAGCTTAATGGAGAAGACAGAACGATGTCTGAACTCGCGCACAATGTAGACTCAATAGCAGAAGTTAAGAACAGCCAGATGAGCGATGGTAAATTCAAGGCAGTGCTATATAGCAATTCCACTTCGGCAGGATTGATTGAAGGGGTTAACGCAATCTCAAAGGATGACGGCATATTCGAACTTGAGACTGCCAACGATATTCTGTCAATGATAAGGGATGTTTCAAACAGTGATCATATAATGAGACTGAGGTATTTCGTGAAACCACGGGATGGAAACCTCGAAGTTACTGTCTTCTTGCCCAGCAGCACATTGTATGAATATTATTCAGTTCTTTACAACATAGCACGGAAGTCTGAGGGGAAAATTGTGGCAAAATACATACTGCCATACACACAGGATATTTGGGAATTCATTTAGGCCGTTGCGTTAAGAAAACGTGTAAATTCTGGAACGAATCCATAAAACTCGCATTTCATTCGAAATACTCAGGAAAGATTCCGTTGTTGAGCAAATTATACGTCGGATAGCAGACTATCGCTCATTGCCATTGATCGCTTTCCGCCCCATCTGCTGAACCAGTGCGTTGTATACCCCTTTGATTAGATCGTAACATTAGATGTTCATGAAATTCAAAAAGTGATGAGGTGAGATTATCTGATTCATTACCGGCATTCGAGGTAATAATTTTAAGGGGTTTAATCATCACAATCTGATGGGAAATGAGATTAAAGACGAAACCAATACAGAAAGCGATCAGAACGGAAAGGCCGTTCCGGTAACTGTGGCTTACGGCGATGGAATAGGACCGGAGATCATGGAAGCAACCTTAAGGATCATCAAAGCCGGAGGTGCCAACCTTGACCTTGAGACAATCTCCATAGGGGAAACAGTTTTCAAAAAGGGAATAACTGCAGGAATTGAACCATCAGCCTGGAATTCCCTCAGAAGAACGAAGGTGTTCCTTAAGGCACCGATCACAACACCGGAAGGCGGGGGATTCAAGAGCCTTAACGTCACAGTAAGGAAAACACTAGGATTATTTGCAAATGTGAGGCCTTGTCTTTCCTATGATCCTTTCATATCCACGAAGCACCCTGATATGGATGTTGTAATCGTAAGGGAAAATGAGGAAGATTTGTATGGTGGGATTGAACACCGGCAGACCGCAGAAGTATTTCAGTGCCTGAAGCTGATTTCTATCCCTGGATCTGAAAGAGTGATAAGATACGCTTTTGAATATGCCAGAAGATACAACCGGCATAAAGTCACCTGCTTCACAAAAGACAACATAATGAAGCTTACGGACGGTACTTTCCACAGGATATTTGATGAGGTTGCCAGAGAATATCCCGATATTGAGAACGAACACTGGATTGTGGATATTGGAGCAGCAAAGCTGGCTGATTCTCCTGAACAGTTTGATGTCATTGTAATGCCAAATCTTTACGGGGACATACTTTCTGATGTAGCTGCCCAGATAGCTGGTTCAGTCGGACTGGCAGGAAGTTCAAACATAGGCGATGGGATCGCAATGTTCGAAGCTATTCATGGTTCTGCCCCGAGGCGTGCTGGACAGAACCTTGCCAACCCGTCTGGGCTCCTTTTAGCTGCAGTACAGATGCTTGTTTACATTGGGCAGGGTGACGTGGCAACCAAGGTGCATAATGCGTGGCTAAAGACGATTGAAGACGGTATACATACCTACGACATCTTCGATCCTGCCGTTTCCACCAAGAAAGTAGGAACGAAAGAATTTGCTGATGCGGTTATTGAGCATCTTGGACAGTATCCACAGAAGCTGAAAAGTGTCAATTATCCGCCACACGGGACTCCATTGAAAATTAAGCTGGCGGAACGCCCAGTTCCGTCCAAAGAATTGGTCGGTGTGGATGTATTTATTGACTGGCGAGGTTCAGCAGATGAACTTGGAAGACGTCTTGAGGAAATTTCAAAGCCTGAATTCCAACTTGTAATGATCACGAACAGGGGGACCAAAGTTTATCCCGACGGAATTCCAGAAACTTTCTGTGTTGATCACTGGCGCTGCAGGTTTCAGAGTAACTCTTCCGGACGGAAAGTAACACACAGGAATGTGGTCGATCTCCTGGATCGCCTGGTGACTGCTGATCTTCCTCCAATCAAAACTGAGGGACTGTTTACCTTCGATGGAAAACCAGGATTTTCACTTGGACAGGGTCAATAACCTGGAGTTTTCGGGTTAATTCCATTGAAATTACACAACTCTCACCAATTTAAATTTATCAAGCCCTGCTTATGGTTACAAGCACTTTTTCCTTGGAGGCGATATTTACTGATCTCTGCGGGCTTTAGATCACTGTACTTTTATGCTTATTTCCAAGGCTCCTGCATGGGTGTGTATGATTTGTCTAATCCGGACACCAAGGGAAGAAGCTACCTGGGTATTAGATTACTCCACTGGAAAAGGGAAAAGCGACTTCAGGTTTGAATAGCCAGATGAAAAAGTATGAGACCTGACCGTTTTCTTTCCTTTATATTACAGAAAACCGGACCAAAACAAAATCACCATATATTTATATTTTCTATGAATGCCTATCAATCATGAACAAGGAACTTAATCTTTCTGACCTCAGGTTTGGTGACGAACTCATCAAAAGAGGATTTGCCAAGATGACAAAGGGTGGCGTAATCATGGACGTTACTACTGCTGCTCAGGCAAAGATTGCTGAATCTGCAGGCGCTGTGGCAGTCATGGCACTGGAGAGGGTCCCTGCGGATATCCGTGCGGCAGGAGGAGTTGCAAGAATGGCTGATCCAGCCAAGATCAAAGAAATAATGTCGGCTGTATCTATCCCGGTAATGGCTAAGGTAAGGATAGGACATATATCGGAAGGTCGTGTCCTCGAGGCACTGGGAGTCGACATGCTGGACGAGAGCGAAGTGCTGACTCCCGCAGACCCATTCTTCCATCTGTACAAGGAGGAGTTCAAGGTGCCGGTTGTCTGCGGCGCGAGAACCCTTTCAGAAGCGGTCAGGAGGATATTTGAGGGAGCCGCCATGATAAGGACAAAGGGAGAAGCTGGTACTGGAAACATAATTGAGGCGGTCAGGCACATAAGGGTGGTTAATGAAAGCATAGCCGTGCTGAAAACGCTTGGCATTAAGGATCTTGAAAGAGTTGCCGATAATATGACTGATTCATACCGCACTCTAAGAAAGACTGTGTCTGGAGACCTTTTTGGAAATGAGGTTTCTCTTTCGATGCACAACCTGTTTGCAGGAATTGGAGAAGACAGGATAAGAGGAGAAATCCTGAAAATTCTCAAGGAGATAAGAAGCAAGGGGAGACTGCCCCTCGTTAACTTTGCTGCCGGTGGAGTAGCCACTCCTGCAGATGGAGCACTCATGATGCAGCTTGGATCGGATGGAGTCTTTGTTGGAAGCGGCATATTCAAATCTCCTGATCCAGAGAAGATGGCAAGGGCAGTGGTTGAAGCTGTAGAGAATTACGAGGATTTCAAGCTAATAGGAAACGTATCAGAAAACCTGTCTGGCATGGCCGGTATGGACATAGAATCCATGCCAAAGGAAATGCGACTGCAGGAGCGCGGATGGTAGGTATCGATTTCCGTTGACTATTTTCTCCTGATCATCCTATTTCTTGTAATACTATTTGTTCTCTCAAGAGCACTTAATATTTTCGATCTCAAGGGCAGCATTGCAGCATTTGTAGTTGGGCTGTTCGTTGCCGTCCTGGGATCGCTCGATTGGCTTATATTAATGATTGTATTTGCAGCGGTGTCTCACATTGCAACCATCTCGTTCCTGAAACAGAAAAAGAAAATATCCATGCAGGAGGGGAAGGAGGGCGAAAGGAAAACCTCAAATGTGGTGTACGCAGCACTAATAGGCCTTGGAATTGCGGTTGTGCACTTTTTTCATCCAGTCAATGTTCCATATTTCACGCTTTTTGCCGTTTCATTTGCCGTTATAGCTTCTGATACCTTCGCCTCTGAAATAGGAATAATGGACAAAAAAGTATTTATGATCACGTCTTTCCGCAGGACAACCAGGGGAATAAACGGCGGCATTTCATTGATCGGAGAATTTGCTGCATTGCTCGGTTCTTTTATAATCTCAATAACCTATAGCCTTCTCAGGCATGGAAATCTTGATCCCCTTCCCATTGTTGCAATAGGAATAATGGGATTCATAGGATGCCAGATAGACAGCGTTCTTGGCGCCGCTTTTGAAAACAAGGGGAAATTGACCAAGGGCGAGGTAAATCTCTTTGCCTCTCTCACTGCAGTCATAGTAACCGGGTTGATCATCATATTTTACCCTGGTATTTGAGCCCCGTGACGCTTGAAAAAGTGTTCGCGTTCCTCCAGAAGCGATTCCCTGAATGATATCATTCTCCTTCTTCTTATAAGAGGATAATCAAAAGAGGAATGTTCTGTAATGTACTTCTTGGTGTCATCTAGCAGGTTGCCGGGGTTGTAGGCAATATCCACGTTCACTCCGGATACCGCCTTGCCTTTTCCTGGGTTTTTGAATCTTGAGGAAGTTATGGAACCGCCGAGCATAAATGTGTATGAAGGACTGAATCCAACCTCTATTGCGTTTGATGATAACACAACGTCCCCCAGGAGCGCAATCTCGTAACCTATATCAATTGCGTTACCGTTAACAATTGTGAAAACGGGCTTTTCTATTGAATATACAAGGGAAAGCAGTGCACCGCAGTATTCCACTAGATTTTCCGTTTCCTTACTGTCGCCAAAATTGAAACCTGTTCCATAGCGCATGTTCAATCCTGTTATGGCAACCGCCTTTACGCCATCATCCATCGCAGCTGTGCCGACAGCGGTGACAAGTTCAGAAATGTGGGAGGTTTCAAGACGGGAGTTGTCATCTGGCCTCAGGACAACCAGACCAATATTGTCCTCCTGCCAGAAGCTTATTGATTTGTAGCCATCTACCCTGATATCACTCATGATAGAAAGCCGCCCTGTATAGCCTCATGATCAAGCCGCTTATGACGAGTATCCCTCCGAGACCAAGCCCGAATTCTCCCTCAGATATAACTCCAACCGGATTCAGGGTGGATATCATTGCGATCACGGCCACGGCGAATATTCCAAGTATAGCGGATATAATCACTGCTGTGTTTACGCTTATAACGTGCTGTTTTGGCTCCTTCACGGGCTGATATTTCTCTGCGACCTGAGCAGATTTCATGGTTCCGAATGCAACAAAGGAAGTTGCCCCGCCTGCTAAGGCGGTTGATACAAGATTGAGCGCCGACGTGTGGTTCATGAATGCGGAGAAGTTCTCTGCGAGTTCGATCACCATAAATATCAACAGGAACATGAAGAGCAGGAAAGAAGCAATGGATTTATTCGAGGTCACCCTGAACTTGTTTTGCTTGTACATCCTGTTAAGGAAGTACATTCCTCCAACTACTATTACCCAGGGCGGAATGAATACTGCATATACCTCTGATGGCGGAATTGGTATGCCCGGGGAGAGCGCACCCCAGGCTGAGAGTATCACCATGTAAATGACTGCCAATATGCCGAAGGCAGTTACCATTGGCCTCGCAAGAGGATGCAGATCCTTGCTGCCATCCATGAAAGGTATAAGGAGGAAGTAAAGTAATGGAACTACACCGAAAACCGTAGACGCTATGAGAGGAGACATTGGGCCGGTGAAAATTTGGAAATCGACTGCCTTGTAAATGAACAACAGGAACCATGGCGGATAAGCTGGAACATATCCTGCAAAAGGACTGGTAGGTGCAAAACTAGGGAATGGTGAGAACAGTGGAGGAATTGGCGGATTTGTGGCACTTGCCGGTACAGTGCTTCCGTTTATGAGCATTAGTATCGAGGGGATTATTATCAGAATACCGAATGTGTATAACGCAAGCTGCACCATGAATGCCATATTGTATGGAAACCAGGGTTTGTACGAAGGGTCTTCCTTGTCAACAGCTGGAGCGGTGTATTTGGATTTCCTATTTGAGGGCATCATGCCGTTTGCTTCTGCAAGGAAGAAATGTAGGCCGAAGAGCAGACCTATAATTGCAGTGAATATGATGTGCAGGGACAGCATGTGGGTGAAGAGGGATAGTGACGTCCCGTTCCCGAATACTAGGGATTCTAAGGTTGCACCAAGGATAGGCGTGGATAATGCTATACCTCGACCAACATCGGTTGCGTCTGATGACAGCACATCCCCGGTCATTGAATAGCCAAAGAATCCAACGCCGATGGTAATAGCGAGAAGCAGTACTCCCGTTACCCACTGAAGCCGCCTGGGCTTCTTGTATGCTCCCATGAAATAGTTCCTGAAGAGATGGATGTATATCAGGACAATCATCGCGTAGGCACCGTATAAATGGGAAGCTAGGAAAAGGGCGCCAAACGGAACGGTATCTATGATGACATTGACTGTATTATAGTACGGATCAGACGGAGTATAGTATATGAGTAGTAGAAGACCGCTGATCACCTGATAGACAAAAGCTATGGTTATCAGCGCGCCTGTCCAGTACCAGATACCCCTCTTTCTCCTCATGTAGTCCGGCACTGTTTTAAGTGGAAGTTCATTAAGCTTCAGGGTATCAACAACTTCTTCCACAACGTCCTGTCTTTTCTTCCAGAATTTGTACTTCTCTATATCCATTATCTAACCTCTCTTTATCCCTGAATAGATTCTGTTGTTACATCCGTGTACGTTTGGCCCTCTGGAAGCGGTGTACCACCAGTTAAATCGCTGATTTTCCCATATATTGTTGGGCCTGTCATGCTGACCACTTTGAAAGTCCCGGTTACAGCATCGTATTTCAGTATCGTTGCTGGGAGCGGATGCGTGGTTGGCCCCGTTATAACCTTGGCACCCCTGCTGGGATCATAGGTGCTGCCATGGCAGTTGCAGTGAATGTAAGTGGGAAAAGCCGCGCTCCCAGCTGCATAATAATGTATTATGGGAGGCACACAGCCAAGATGCTGGCAGATTGCACTGAAAGCAACAACGGAATTGTCCGGACCAACACCTCCAGGAGACTCGTATGTTCCGCCAGTTGCAGGTATGAATACAGACATGGGTTCAACCGGAGCGGGAGTCTTATTATCATTGCTTATATTGAGCAGGAAGTTCGGATCGCTCTGCAGGGGGTAATCAAAAAGCACAATGTTTCCACCGGTGAAACTTGGTGGGATATCACTGTATTTTAACGGGTTTCCATTGAAAAAAAGGGTTAACTCTGGAAATGAACTAAGTCCGGAAGAGGGTGGAATGATATTTTGAACGACACCCTTCAGAACTCCAGCAACGGCGGCCCCAGCAGAGATAACGACCATCGCCTTAAGAAAGTTCCTTTTACCAGAATCTATGGATTCTTCGCCCATATTTGGAAATAACGTCTAGCATTTAATATTTTTCCTCAACTGCCGAGGCTGATATCGCAAGATAAAGGAGACAAGAGCAAATATTATACCATCAAAATGATTACACCAAGCTTAAAGGGCTCGTAGTCTAGTGGTTATGATACCGCCCTTACAAGGCGGTGGTCACCGGTTCGAATCCGGTCGGGCCCATTTATAGCTATAAGTAAGTCCTGAGAATTACAAAAATGCCTTCCAAAAAAGTTTAAGATATGCCGATTAATGAAGTGACTGGTGAAGCGTTGAGTGTTCAAACTACAAGAGTTACCAATAAGACAAGCGGGCTAAAGCGAGAATTAGAGTTTAGAGACATATTTTTCTTATCGTTGGGTGGACAGGCACCTTTTCTGTCTATGCTTACATACGCAACAGCTGTATTATTGCTTGCATTGTATTTTTCTCCAATAGTAATAATTATTGGAACGGCTGTTGTGCTTGTTAACGGTATAGTAGTATATTACCTCTCCAAGAAACACGTAGAGACTGGCGGGTATTTCAACTATGCGTTTAAACTCTTATCAGAGAGATTTGGTTTCGAAACGGGCTGGATTTATGCATTTTATTCAATTCTGTACGCGGGGGGCTACCTTATAGGATCAGCTTTCGTGCTTTCTTACATTGTTGGAATACCTGCACCAGTAGCGTTTGCAATTGTATTCATACCGACGTCATTGTTTCTTATTTTTGGGATTAAACCGTCGAAGCATTACGCTGTTTTTGCGGGCGCTATTGAAATGGTGGTGCTGGCTACCGTCGTTATTGTATCTTTGTTTATCTCGCATTTTGTTCTTTACAATCCAGTAAGTAATGTACCATCTGCCTCCGTAATATTTCTTGGAATACTATTTGCAATAGGAATACCCACAGGCTATGGGGCGATTACACCTATATCCGGTGAGACAAAAAATGCACATAAAAACGTAGGTCGCGCAGCGCTGATGGTTATCGTAATCGGCGGTCTGTTAGAGGCTCTTGTTCTGTACGGGCTTGTCGATGTTGGCATAACAACACATTCGTTCAGCGCTATGCTTTCTTCAAACATTCCAGTAATAACAGTTATGAGATCATTCCTTGGAAATTACTCCGTACCATTGTTTCTCTTTGCTGGAGTTAATGATGGTATACTTGGTTCATTAGCCTTTTTAACGGCTGCCTCTCGTAATATATATGCCATGGCCGATAATCAGCTTATAAACCCGTTCTTCTCAAAGATTTCAAAACATTCTAACACCCCAATAACAGCCGTCCTTACCGTAATACTCATTTCGACCGTAATTCTTGTTCCCGCTATTCTAACGGTCAATGCTTTTGTACTCTTCTTGTTTCTGGGATCAATAGCTGGCCTCGCCAACCTCGCAGTCCATCTAACTTCCAATTTTTCTCTTCTATCTGAATCTTTAAAATCTGCTGCGCGGAGTGTGAGAAGAATTAGTGTATCTCTGACGGCCATAGCACTGTCAGGTTTCGTGCTTATATATAGCTTAATTGGATCAACTGATGAAATTATCTTGGTTTTCATGGCTTATATTATAACAGGATTCGTAGTATTGGAAGTTATAGATGTGAGAAGACTAGGAAGTAAAAAAATGAACCCTGATCTGCATAGTGATAGATTTTTTTAAAACTTCCATATTTTTTAGAGAATCGAACTATTCAATGAATGGCTATCGAATAGTATTAAGGGGGAAGTAACATCTTTATGCATAAGTTTTTTCACTTACTAGATTGAAATGGTTAATTCAAACTTCGAAAATGGCTCTGAATTGGAACTCCAAAGGCACCTTTCGTTCAGAGATGTTTTCTTTCTTTCCTTTGGCGGAATGTCACCGCTACTTAGTCTGCTGACTTACGGAGCAGTTGCCCTTTCCTACGGGGGTTTGCTAACACCACTTATCATGATAGTTGGTACTCTGCTTGTGCTGATCAACGGTCTTGTAGTAATGCAACTGTCCAGAAGGTTTAGGACCTCTGGAGGATATTATACATACGCATTCCAAGTCCTTTCCGAAAGGGTTGGTTTCAGTACAGGATGGGTGTACCTTTTCTATTCCCTGCTATTTGGCCTGGCATATGTGATCGGAGCTGTGTATGTGGTTTCAGCGATTTTCGGTTTCTCAGTCTACCTGACACTTTTTGCTATCGTCTTACCCGCTTCTTTTTTCCTTATTGTAGGCATAAAGCCATCTGCGAAGTACGCTATTTATACTGGAATTGCTGAAATAGGAATTATTCTGTTCATAATATTTCTATCATTTTACTTGACTGGAGGTTCTGCATATATACCAAATCTTGGTTCAACGCACATTACTGGAGGAGCTTTTACCCTCGGCATCCTGTTCGCCATGGGCATCCCCACAGGCTATGGGGCCATTGCACCCATTTCCGGTGAAGTAAAGAATGCAGAGAAAGTTGTGGGCAGATCTGCCATTTCAGTAATCCTTACCGGAGGATTTCTGGCATCATTCTTCATCTATGCGATATCCAACCTGCTCCTCCAGAAGAACATTACCATTCCCTTTGGTGGTTCCGGACTCCCTATACTTTCCATCCTCTCAGGGCACTTCTCCTTTTACAGCAGGTACATAATTTATGCAGTTTCCATAGCGGTCATAAATGATGGGATACTTGCAATCCTATCTTTTGGCTCTGCTGCTTCAAGAACCATATTCAAGATGGGAGTTGACAGGACTTTTCCCACACTTTTTGCGAGAAAAATAAAGGAACAACCCATTAATGCAAACTTAACAGTTTCCGTCGTTATAATAGTGATTCCCACAATCATGCTTGCTGTCCTCCCTGCTTTTGCCATATTCATAATACTTGGAACAATAGCATCTCTTGGAGGCCTTTTCATTCATATTATGGCCGGAGCATCCCTAATGAGGGTTGGCATTCGCAGAGGCAGAAGGCTCATACTGAGTGGTTCAAAAGGACTGCTGCAATTCCTGGTTGACTATAAGGAGGCTCTACTGGCCGGAACAGCAGCAATGATAACTTCTGTGGAACTTGTTTATTCGGCTTATTCCACTCTGATCGTATATTCAACATTCTTCCTGATCTGGATCGTTGCCGGTTACATAATCATGGACATAAGGGATATTGTGATGAGAACTCCTTATTTGGTCAAGTTGACCAAGGGAGAAATATCGGTAGCTGAAAGATTCAAGGATCTCACAAGCTTGAAAATAAGAAGTGCTCTTCCTGATGTTGTGGTAGGAATTAACGATTCAGTAAGAACTGCAATGGAAAAATGTATTTCCATGGATTCCCCTGGGGCCGCAGTAATCGATCACAACTCTGTGCCTGTAGGTACGCTCATTCTGAGAGATGTCTTCATGCTCTCTGAGAACGAGATGAGCAGAATGAAGATGAAGGACATCTGGCTGGAACGGCCTGTTACAATAGGCAGGGAAAGCGATGTTACGGACATAATAAAAACATTCAAGGAGAGCAGGATACCAATACTGTCCATTGTAGACGCACAAGGGAAATTCTCAGGGACAGTCCGGGAAAGAGAAGTCATCATGTCACTCGGAGGATTCGGGCAGACACAGCCGTCGGACAATTCAGACCTATCGCTGCATTGAAGGGGGCGATGCAATTTGTATCAAATGGCCTCACACCATTTGGCTGAATTCACTTTCTCCTGCCAAAAGCCAGAAATGTGATGTTTCTTACCCATCAGTCAACATAAATGAGAAATGGCTCGGCTTTTTTAAAGACTTTTCAAACCCTTAGCTCCGTACTCTCTTAGATGCCGATGAAAAAGGTTCTTATATTTCTTGGTGAGACTTCTTCCTAAGAAGTTTCTCGCAAAGGAAAGCCCGTGTTATTACCAATTGAAATTTTAAGGGCTTTCCTGCGAACCCCCTCCCCGCCGAGCGTAGCAGGTCTGAACGTAGTGAAGACCTGAAGTGAAGACCTGAAGTGTTCCAAAGGGACACGTAGCCCACACGTGTGAAACACGTGGGGGTGCGTAGCATAGGACACGAGGGGTTGGTGGACAGCCCAAAGGGCTGGACAAATCAGGGTAATAGGCTGTCCCGAAGGGACAAGTGAACGGCGAAGCCGGACACGTGGCTATCCCTGATTAGACCTCCGAGACGAGCGAAGGCAAAAAGAGGGGGGAATGTGTGAGCGAAGCGAACAAAGGAGGGATGAATTTTTGCCGTAGCGAAAGCCCGTACTCCGTGCAGGAGGCGGGAGTGTCGCAGAGTGTCCTGTGTTACGCTCGGCGGGGTAAGCTAAAGCGGACTACAAAGCGTATTTATAGTTAATTACTAACATTATTATACTTATTAACATTAGATTTTCATGGTCAAAACGGAGATGTATCACATCGAGAGGAAGATGGATGAAGATGATCTGGATCGGTTGATAAAAAGCCTTGAAAGAAGCACAAAGGTTCTGAAAAGACTCCTTTTTGTTAAGTACAGATACGATGGTGATTCTGTCCGGGAAGCTGCAAAGAGAATCGGAATAACGAAGATGATGGGATACGCATGGCAGAGGAGATGGAATCAGGATGGATACAGAGGCCTTATGCCGAGATACGCAAGGAAGGGGCCATCAAAGATGTCTGTGGAACAGAAAGAAATGCTGAAGGAGAAGCTTAAAAACGGGGAGTACACAACCTCTCAGGTCAGGGATATGATAAGGGATGAATTCGGGATAGAATATACAATGAAGCAGGTATGGGCCATATTGAAGAAGATGGGCATGAGGTATGCGAAGCCATACCCTCATGACAAACGCAGGCCAAGAGATGCGGAAAACGTTCTAAAAAAAACTTAGGCAAAATATCCCTGAAGGAAAACGTATTAGGATTCCTGGATGAATCTGCACCACAGACTACGGCGAACACGGTTAGATTATGGTCTTTCAGTAAACCTGAGATCATCAGGGATACTTCAAAATATAAGGCGAATACATTCGGTTTCTACGCAATGAACGGTAGCAGCGTTGTTGATTTTCAGGATCGCTCCAGGAAGGAAAACGTAACTTCTTTCATAAGGGAGATAAGGGAAAGAAATCCTGAAAAGCCTGTAGCCATAATACTGGACAATTTCAGATCACACCATTCAAAGACCGTTTTAGAAGCTGCTGAATATCAAGCTGATATTCCTTCCACCGTATTCTCCCGATCTGAATCCAATAGAATTCATATGGAAAAGCATCAAGAGAACCGTATCCATAGCGCCAATAGATTCAGAAGGCGACCTCAAAGATGCCATAAAGAAGAGCTTCATGGAATTTTCAGGAAGGCTAACATTTGCAAAAAGCTGGGCAGAGAATTCCCTAAACAAAAATATAATTATGTAGGTAATTAACTATAATTGGATAAGGGATAATAAGATAGGAATGTCGTAAAGAAAACTAATAATATGTTAGATGTGGCTTCCAAATAATAGATACCCGTGTGCCTCTCCTGACTTTGCTCGCGTATATGGAGGGTCCTCGTTCTGCCGAGCATTATAAAAAATACTCAAAACCTTTTAGAATGTAGCTATAAGTAATAATAGAAAACCAATTCTAACTAGACGTGGAATAATCGCCTCTATCTAATCTATTAACCTTCAATTAATATAAGATAAGTAATACGACTTGATGGTTTACGCTTTTCCCATAAAAGTATTCTTTTACCAGAAAACCTATTATGACTACTATGTTGATTTCTTCCCTTTGATTTGATCATCCCCCCTCTCTTTAACTTTTCTGGTAACTTTGTATGTTCTACTATTCACCGCAGTGCGGTATTCTGACTTCCATTTACAGGGATGCCGGAACCAGTCTTAATTGGGCTGCATTGCAGCATGTACACTATCGGCTCCGGTCACGCCTCTCATACTCAACCTATGTCATGTTGCGTTTGAGAATGTAGTAAATCATGCGAAGGAGATGCCTTGCCGCAGCTATCTTCGCCTTGTTTGATCCCGATCTGGTCTTGATTCTCCTGTAGGCCTCTGATATTTCAGAATCAGGATCGTTTATGAGGTGTATCTGGACACATTCCATAAAAAAGAGCGTTGTCTACAGCCTCATGCTAAAAATTGGTTGCGAAACTCAAGTTTAAGAGGTCAAGATACTTTGGTTGTCTGGTCATAGTTACATGTTTCATTTGTCTATATAAAGGACTTGATTACACCTATAATGAAGTCCGGTCGGGCCCATAGATATAATAGTATGAATATAATTATATTTCTCAAAGTCTGAAACTTTACTCTCACATTGTATTTTCAAGAGAAAATCTATTGATTGAAATCTAAAACAATGTTTATTAAACATCCTATATTGTATATACTATGGATCAAGAAGTCCAGATGGACATTAAAGATGTGAGACTCACTGTCGAAAAGCACCTTAAAGATTTGGGTGTAGAAGGACCGGCTAGGATTGCATCCGCAAAATTCTATCAGGGTTATTGGGACATTATTGTTGTCTATTCAAGAGACATAGAAGTTGGAGATAAAAAGCAAAAGACAGGCATAATCTCCTCATTGGTAATAAATGACACCACCAGAAAAGTTGAGGCATTCAAAGACAACCCAACCTAAGGACGCTTTTTCAAATGGGATTGATCATCGAACAGGTTGAAATAAAGGGCACAGTCAAGAGTGTTAAAGTCTCCGCTTTGATAGATTCTGGAGCTGAAGGAAACTACATCGGTGCTGAATTGCCCAACGGAATCAGACCAGAACAACTTGGATTTATATCTTACGGTGAAATTCCTGTTTCAATTCCAGGGTCATCCATAAGAGAATTGCATGGTTCCCTGACATTCGAGAATCTAAAACTGAACGGGGTTATCGTTTCTGAACCGGAATTCATAATTCTTGAAAATATAGATTTTCCAGCCATAATTAGACTGGAAATACTTCAAATGATTGGATTGAAACTGGACTTCAGAACTGATACTATGCGGTTCTGAAGTCCAGTTATTCCTATAAAACAAGAAGAAAACGAGGTTCAGTTTCTGTTTTCCAGTTCCCCCTTAAAAGTAAAGTTTTTTCATAAATAGAAATATATTTCGGATACCTAACTATTAAGTTACCTAATATGTCAAGAGAGGGAAAGGAGAAGTTACTTAACAACAGAGTTGAGAATATTGGGGGAGTCTGGACAGATTTTGGAACACTTATATCAAAATTCACGAAAATTTCGAGGATAAACGCGAGAAAGGCACAACTTACATTACCGCAGGCATGGGCATTGCAAGTGATATCTGTGCGGAAAGGAATTTCCCCCAAGGAGATATCTTCCTATTCAGGGACGACACTCCCTAGTATCACAGATCTACTAGACGGATTGACCGCATTAAAATATATATATAGGGCCAGGAGCGACAAAGACAGAAGGAAAGTTGAGATATCAATTTCAGAAAATGGAAAAGAGAGGCTCCTGAAGTTTCAGAAAATGCAACAGTCAATGACAGAGCAACTTTATAAGTCACTCGATACAGAAAATATGAGTGCATTCTCTAGAATTGTATCAACTATGGTAAAGGCACTGGACAATCTGGAGAAAATGGATAGTGAATAGTGTGTCTCTCGCGAAAGATAGAAGTAGCGAAATTAATAAAAAAATACAATCAACAAGTCACCCCTATCTAATAATGGTTGGAATTGTAATGGGGGTGCTGATGGGTGCTCTTGACAATCTTATTGTAACAACTGCAATGCCAGCCATAGTTAGCGCGTTACACCAGCCCAATGGCCTTGCTTTCCTGATCGATGCCTATATTACTTCATCCGCGGTTGGGATGGTTATATTTGGGAAACTTTCCGACCACTTCAGTAAGAGAATAATTCTTCTGGCAACATCAATTATCTTCATCACAGGTTCAATCTTGGCAGGGTTGAGTCTGAATCTACCAGAACTGATTGCGTTCAGAGCAGTTCAAGGTCTTGGAAGCGGTGGATTTCTGCCCGTAGGACTCGCAGTGATTGCAGTGGTTCTACCTCCAAGTGCACGGGCTAAACTGACCGGTGCCGTAACCAGTTTCATTGGGATTGCCATTGTGACTGGTCCTGAAGTTGGAGCATTCATCGCTGATACGACAAGCTGGAGATGGGTTTTTTACGTGAATATTCCGTTCGGCATAGTCTCTTTCATTCTCGTATGGTTTTTATTGGGTCCACTAAAACCCATTTTGCGTAGAAGGTTTGATTATTTAGGTTCTATTCTTCTTGCTTCGTGGGTCTCACTTCTGGTATTCCCCTTAATAGAAATGGCATATTCAGGATGGTCACTGAGAGACCCCTTAACTATTGCATTTTTTGCCACCGGATTGATGCTGTTAGCTCTTTTCTTACTAGTGGAAATGCAGGTTGCGGAAGACCCGGTTATACCTCTCAGGATGTTCAGACATGAGACGATAGTTTCAGACAGTTTTCTTAGTTTCTTTCGCGGCGGAGTTCTTTTTTCCCTTAGTACATTCATTGCTATATTCGTAACGGAGGTTCTTTTCGGAACATCAAATATGCTCAGAAACGTTCTGTATGGTTTCGTCGTTCCTATGGTGATGGGGTCAATACTCGGAGGGATTTTACTGCCAAAGCTATCTTACAGATTTTTTTGCGTAGTTGGAACGATTTGCATGGCACTGGGGTTTCTGCCCCTTCTAAAAATATCGCCGAGTACACAACCCTATATATTTGTGGGACCATTCCCTGTCTTAGGCTTGGTGGAGGGACTGATCCCGATAGGCTTTGGCATTGGATTTACGATGGCTGCCACGACTCTTTCTGCGCAATACTCAGCAGAACCGCGAGATATTGGTGCGTCAAGTTCTATTGTACAATTTATGGGTAATATGGGAGGAAGCATTATCCTCTCTATCCTAACAGTATTCATCTATTCTAGGTATAAAGAATTATACTTGATAAGCCATGTGACTTCTACGAATCCGGGTAAATATGGAATTAATGCCATAGCAATGTCTTCTGCTATACAGGAATCTTTCCTCATTCTGTTCATTCTGTCTTTATTCACTATAATTTCGGCATTCTTCATCTATGGCCGTCTTCCACACATATCTCGTGAATTTAAAGATAGAACCCAGAAACCTTAGACATAACGAGTGTTTTGCTGTAATCATTGCAATTGGGTTTACACATTCCATCTTGGACTTGCTTACACCTATAATAAAGTCCGGTCAGGCCCATTAATAACCATATTTAACTAAGTACTGAAGCGACACGCTTGATAATATATGTCAATCTGGAAAATGTCCTGCATGCTTTCATTGTATCCTGAACTGAATGTCTGCAATTGAAAGGAATCTTGGATACAGTATTCTGTGGATGCAGCCTATGTATTTTTTATACGAAGGATGATTTCAGGAAACCGGACATTAATCAAGGTACCCCTGATCTCCTCCAGTTCGAGCCTTGCTTCTGTGGACATCGAGTAATATATAAACATCACATCGTTATGTGTCAGGGATTCATCATGGATAAGGAGAAGGCTATCGAGTTCCTTGTTTACACCGTTGCGATCCTAGTGATTATCGCGATTTCATCCTATGACTCACTTTTTCTACTTGCTCCTCCCTATGCAGTAACGGCATATCTTATGATATTCGAAAACCGGAGCAAGTTCTCCAAAAGGTCATACGTTGCAATTTCCTATCTTTTTGTAATTTTCTCATCTGAGATTATTCACTTGACCCTTGGAATTTCCCCATACTTCATGGCGCTTAACGTTGTGATCGTGTCCCTTTTCATTTCCTACTCTAAATTCAGCCACCCTCCTGCAATAGCACTTACAATTTTCTCATATATTGTACATAACACGATTTTCTTTGCTTTTACCTCTGTCGTTGTTCTTTTGGTTATTATCCTGATCTCATTTGCGTCTGATTTTATGAAGCACTGGCTGGAATTGGGCCAGCGAGAGTGACGTTGATCCTTTCCTCCAAACATAGGAACATGCTTCATCGATCCAATTTCAAGATCGTTCCAAATGAATGCTGCTAGTCCTGGAACCCTCGAGATCACCGATGCTGCCTTGAACTCTGACTGCAGTGTATTATTTCTGGCTGATAAATTATCCAGTTTAACGCTGCTGCATCTGTGGGATTCCGAATAGAGAGAAATATTCTATTAGAAAAAAAATTACTCTTAAAAATGACCGCTTTCCTAGCAATTTAAGGAAGGTGCAGTTTTCTATAACTGCACTCTATAGCTTAATAAAATATGTCTAGAATATTTTCTGGGCGTCGTAAACTTCGTGTTTCGTCGGTGGGTTCACGCTCTTGAGCAGGTTCTGCATGTCGCCTACGCTTGGTGCTTCCCAGTTGCATATTGCGCGGTTTTCCTCGCCTATCACATTTATGGACTTCAATGTGAATCCTGCAGGAAGCTTGCCGTTCTTTGCCATATCAACTATGCTGCCAACTACCTTGAATGCCTCTGCCTTGTTGTGCTCTCTCCATCTGTGTTCAACAACTACATTTGCCATTTTTTTATCACCAAATATCCAATGTCGTGACAGGGCATATATTTATAACCGGTCTGGATTGGTACTCATGGATGAAGTCGACCTGATTCTTAGGAATGATCTCCCTTTTGGAAAGCTTTCCAGCCAGTTCCCAGGCGTTACGTTCTTCAGGTGGTGCAACTCCGCCATGGACTATCTGGAGTTCTATGGAAACACCGACGAACTGGACAATATCGCATCTTATCTTCCAGAGATAGAGAAGGAGCTTGGAACACACGTGATCTACAGGTCAAAAAAGGAGAAGAGGCTGTCCGTTATGCTTGTGTGCAGGTGTTCGCGAACAAATTCGACAATACGCATAGCTGAACTTGATAACTGCATCTGGAAGGCACCCGTCAAGTATGCGGCAGGAGAGGAGAAACTGACCATCGTCACGCTCCTCGATGACTACCTTAAGACCCTTTTCGCTGACCTTGATCGCATAGGGACGGTTGAAATAGTGAGAAAAATGACGGTGTACCCAGAATCCTTGAGAGATATGTATACCATATCCCTTCAGTCCATATTTAACGGGATAACTGGAAAACAGCTGGAAGTAATGAGAAGCGCACTCCAGCATGGCTATTTTTCAATACCACGGAAAATTAGCCTCGAAAAACTGGCAAGAATAAACAACCTCTCAAAATCGACAATAGAAGAACACCTTAACAAAGCCAGAACACGGATGATAAGCACAATGGAACCTTACATTTCCCTGTATCTTGAAAGCCTTGGCAGTTCTCTAGCGCTTGGTGGACAACAGTGATTTCATAATGCGGATTCCCAATGACGGTATCATTGCACTTTTTTTAGTTCGTTTTCCTTTGGCCAGACAAAGAGCTCGCTGAAGATGTAATTTGCAAATACACCGAAGAATATGCCAAGCAGGTTGAGTGCCAGGTAATTGAATGAGATGCCTAGAGTCAAGAGGACGAAAGCGACGTAATTTATAACTCCCCCTATTCCGGCAAACATATTGTACCTGGCAGCCTTTGAAATTAGATGTCCCTTCTTCCTGTTTCCGAATGTCCAGAAATTGTTGACAGCGAAGTTTGTGAGAATAGAGAATTCTATCGAGGGAATCGCAGCAAATACAGGATGGGTTATGGCACCGTGGAAAAAGCCGGAATAGGCCAGGAGATACAGTATACCTTCATTCACAAAAATGCCAGAAAGGCCCACCCCAACAAATTTCAGTGGCCTGTATCCAGACAAACTGAATACGAGCCTCAAGTAGTTGAGATTCTCCGTTACGCTCAACTTGCTCTTCCCCTTAAGCCTTGGGTTGAAAGTATATGGAACTTCTATGAGTTTTGTACCTGATCCCTTTACCAGTATTTCAAGAAGAATCTTGTATCCGCTTGAGTTGATCTTATCCTGCTCTATTATACCCTTCCTGAATACGAAGAACCCCGATAGGGGGTCGGTAAGAACCTTTGTCTCCTGTAACATCAGGTGGGCAATGAAAGTCGCCGACTTCGATACCAGTTTCCTGAAAAATGAAAATTCTTCTGCGCTGCCTCCCGCCATGTACCGCGAGGCAATCACCATGTCGTTCCCTTTCTCTATGGCCGCGTACATTTGTTCAAGTGTCTCAGGAGGATGCTGAAGATCCGCATCCATTACAGCAATGTATTTTCCAGTTGCAAGTTTCATGCCGTCCCTGATGGCGGTTGCGAGTCCCTGTTTTGATCCCCTCTCTAGCACCTTAATGTTTCCGTATTTCTTTCCAAGATCTTCAGCAATCTTGGCTGTTCCGTCAGGGCTCCCATCATCTATAATTATAATCTCCAGGTCAAGTTTGAGTTTTTCAAGCTTTTCTATCAGAACGGGAATATTTTCTGCTTCGTTATAAGTGGGTACTTCTACTGAAATGTCAACCAGGATTATCCTCTCCTTCTGTCACTTACAACTATCTTTCACGTTGCCTCGTAACATCACTACTTAGGCAGGTAAACCCGAATATACATTAAAATTATCGGTTTTAGACTGAGTTCTTCAGTAGCACGCAAGCCTTATGCCAATTGATTCTCTATGAACCCCCGTTAAGGGATAGATTCGCAATTTCAACCATTACTTTTCCTTGATTGCCATAATTCAAGACATAGCTCAGCGTTGCTTGTTGCACTGGTCCAATAGTAACAATACTCGTATTATTGAGAATAAGACTGTTCAAGGCGGAGAAATTGATCGATGTCACATTGGTATGATAAACGAAGCGTGTTTGTTTTACTGTATTTGTCAATAAATCCTTACTAGTATTACTGTAGACAATGTAAAAATTATATTGCGCATTCAACGTGACAACAGCCCCATAGAAAGATAGCCATGGTGCGGTCGTATTTACGGCAACCTTACCTCGTATCACGGAACTGCTGAGATTCAGGGAATAGTTGTGCTGTACCAAGTATGTATAATTGATGTTTGAGCTAAGGGATTCGTGCACTGGCCCAGATTGTGTTGTTGTGTTTGCGACCATCACTATGCCACGATTAATCGACAATGGGAAATTCCCCTTCAAAGAAGAACTCCACGCCCAACCCGGAATAATAAGGCCAGTTGATCCATTTGTAAGGAATGAAAGGGTCGGGTTGTTTATTGGAGTGTACTGGATTTTTATTGCCGTATCGTGAGTGTAAGTTGCAAGGACTTTACTGCTGTTTCCGTATGCAGACACCTTAAAGGTTCCCACATTCACCGGAAGCAATGAACTTGCATCAATAGGATATATGTCCACGTTGTTGTAGCCACTGTGGACGTAAGGATCTGCCGCATACCATAACAATCCGTTCGCACCTGCTGCCCCCAATGGACCGGCAAATATCCTGTAATGAAGCAGCATTGCGGCAGGGTCTCCGGAGACGGGATTGTATGATAAGTTTAATTGCATGTAGGTAACGTTGCCAGCCACCATGTATGGGTCACCAATCTGCTGTATGCTATGAATAGCTATGGGCGTCGAATCGTTCAGTGAATAATAGAACCCAGCGGATACAATTGTCGCAAGGAATATCAAGATCACAATTATAACAGCTGAAGTTTTCTTGTTCCTTATGGCAGACCGCTCGAAGGTCGCAAGAAAACGCAGTGTGGTTGATCTCGAAGGCTTCGGTGTCTCTGCCACTGAACTCTTGCTTGCTGTGAAATCAGGGAGCAGGAGCAGGATGAGGAACGGCCAGTATATGAGGTATGTAATTAGAGACCGATAGTCCAGAAGAAAGATCATTATTGGAAAGGCAAAAAACCCATACCTGAAGCGATCATAGTGAATTAAGTAAATGAAGAAGAGAGCCACGGTAAGGGCAATCAGGGAAACCGAGAAGAAAGCAGGTGGAAGGTGCAGGACTCCAGTGAAAGACAGTATGGATGGCCCGACCCCGATTCCTATGATTTTCTGTGATGCAATGGAGGTTATGTTAACAAACCAGTCTGACGGGTTTGCCATTATATAGGGAATGTTTGGCACGATGAATGAAATGGCAGTGAACGCGATGAATGAAATGGTCTTCTTCTCGTCCCTGGAGTTCTCCATGTAGATAAAATAAAGGAAGAATGGAAATATCAGGGCCGGAATCTGCTTGAACGCAACTGAAAGCCCGTAGAAAATTCCAGCAATCCATGGCTTTTTCCTGAAAACGTACGCCACCCCCAGGAAAAACACCCAGATCACGTCAGTAACTCCGCTTGATGAGAAAATTCCGTACTCGACTATCAACCCCATAATAAGGGCAAGAACCGGTGTGCTTGACGTGAATCCCCTTCGTTTGTAATAAAAAAATACGAGGAATAGGGATGCTATATCGAAGAAAATGGTAACTGTAAATGCTGGAAGGCCCAGAAGTATAGCAGGAATGAATACGATAGCAGCGAGACCAGGGTATTCAAAATAGGTCACTATACCGCCGGACAGCAGAGGCGTTGAAAGAAAACCAGTCGCTTTGTAATTTAGGAATACGTTAGCCATGTTCGCATTTACGTAGGGATCAATTCCGTGAATGGTCAGGTATGCGGCGTAACTGTCGATGATCATCTCGTCAGTGGTTGTATTTGGAAAAAATTGCAGATAAGCGGCTAGGATGACTACCAGGGCAAAGGAGAAAGCTATGAATGGAAGGATTTTGGAAAGAGAATTCTCTGTTTTTAGGGCAACTGCGTAAAGTATGAAAATTCCGGAAAGTATCAGCAGAGCCCATATGGATATGAGTGCAGCTATGTTGAGGTACCCCACGAGATACCACATCACGAACGAGAAGTTTATGTAGATTACAGCATAGATTAGGAAGTGGATCCGCCATTTCTCCATCGGTTGACGCTGTTCCGCTTCATCTGTCTGAACAGCTTGGCTTCCTTCAACTTTTTCCTCTGACATTGCTTATTCCCGCACTCTTTAATTTCTTCTACTTTAGAGAAAATAACTTAATAACTTTTTGTGCAGGTTCATCTGGCCATATTCGCGATCTGGATAAGCCATAGGGCTCAAAATCACGATGTATTTCATGAATATTGACCGGTACTCGAAAAACTTTTATATTTTACAGTTGGATAGCCCCGTTAAGCTTGATGCTTCAGAAGTGTTAAAATGGCTGAAAAATACATCGATTATGAAACTGATATTCTTATAATAGGCGCCGGTGGGGCTGGCCTAAGAGCGGCAATTGCTGGATTTGACTCTGGTGTTCGTGTCACTGTTGTAACGAAATCCCTTCTCGGAAAGGCACATACTGTCATGGCAGAAGGCGGAATAGCTGCTTCACTTGGAAATCTTGACAGTAAAGACAACTGGGAAGTTCATTTCAATGATACTTTCGTTGAGGGCGTATATATATCCAACTGGAGAATGGCAGAATTGCTTGCCAGGGAAGCCCCCGATAGAGTTTATGAGCTTGAACAATACGGAGCCCTTTTTGACAGGACTCCTGAAGGAAAGATTTCACAGAGAGCCTTTGGCGCCCATACATACAGAAGATTATGCCACGTGGGAGACAGAACAGGCCTAGAACTGATCAAGACCCTTGAAGATCAGGTTCTGCACAGGGACATCAAATTCTTCGATGAGATGTATATAACAAAGCTCTTAAAGAAGGGGGACCGAGTTATTGGAGCTGTAGGAATAAAACTGAACTCCGGTGAATTCTACGCGTTCCGCGCAAAGGCAGTCATTGTTGCGACTGGCGGCTGTGGAAAGATTTACAAAGTAACATCCAACTCGTGGGAGTCAACCGGCGATGGTCTGGGACTTGCCTTCAACGCTGGTGCTGAATTAATGGATATGGAGATGATCCAGTTCCACCCAACAGGAATGGTATATCCGCCTGGCGTAAGGGGTCTGCTGGTAACCGAGGGAGTCCGGGGAGATGGTGGAATACTCCTCAATTCTGAGGGCGAGAGATTCATGCTGAGATACTCACCAAAAAAGAAAGAACTTGATGCCAGAGATATTGTTGCAAGAGCGAATTACGCAGAAATAATGGCCGGAAGGGGCACCCCGCATGGGGGAGTTTACCTTGATATCTCTCATAAGGGAGCGGATTACATCAAGACTAAGCTGCCGAGCATGTACGCACAGTTCAAAGATTTTGCTGGCGTCGATATTACAAAGGAAAAAATGGAAGTCGCACCAACAGTCCACTATCAGATGGGCGGGATAAAGGTCGATCCTGATACAACAAGAACGAATGTGGAAGGGCTTTTCGCTGCTGGCGAAGTAGCAAGCGGGTTGCATGGCGGCAACCGGCTGGGGGGGAACTCCCTTGCGGACATACTTGTATTTGGACGGAGAAGTGGGCTTGGTGCAGCCGAATATACAAAGAAGGCAACGCTTGAGGATCCTTCAAAATCTGATATAGAGGGAGAGATTGCCCGGGTAAAATCTTACCTGAGGGATGATGGCAGAAACCCATACGAGGTTATTGAGGAACTCTCGTCAAACATGAGCGAAAACGTTGGCATAATCAGGACAGAGACAAACCTGCAGAAAGCACTGATCAAGATACTGGAGCTCAAGAGCGCCGCGCCGAAGGTAGGGGTAAGGGGTGACCTGAAATACAACAAGGGGCTTCTTGCCTGCCTGGAAATACCAAACATGCTGACCGCTGCCGAAGCAATTGTAAGGGGAGCCATAACAAGGAAGGAGAGCAGAGGGGCGCATGCGAGAAGTGATTATCCAAAGAAAGACCCGAATTTCAAGAAGAATATTATATACAAGAAATCAGGAGATGAGATGAAGTTGGAGCTCAGGCCTGTGCCGGAGATGCCAGAGAATCTCAAAAAATTAGTGGATCCGGAGGAATACTGATGGGAAAAATAACATTAAGCATATACAGGCGTGACCCGGCGGTTGAAGCTGAAGGAAAATTCGTTGACTATGAAGTCCCGACAGAAGACGGGATGGTTGTTCTAGATGCGGTGAAATACGTTGAGACAAACATAGATCCTACCCTCTCTCTTCGCTGGAACTGCAAGGCAGGAAAATGCGGATCGTGTTCAGCCGAGATAAATTATAAGCCTTCCTTGATGTGCAAGACCAGAATAGACACGCTTGGCGATCACATAAAGGTAGCCCCAATGGGCGCATTTCCACTTATAAAGGATCTTGTAACGGATGTATCCGCAAACTGGGAGATGCTGAAGAAGATTCCAGTATTCACGCCAAGACAGGATGCTCCAAAACCGTGGATCATCGCCCAGATTGACATTGAGAGGTCGAAGGAATTCAAGAAATGCATAGAATGTTTCCTGTGCCAGGACGTATGCCACGTTGTCAGGGAACACAGCGGAACCGGGTATTTTGGTCCAAGGCACATTGTAAAGGCTGCTTCAGCGGACATGCATCCAATGGACGCACTTGACAGGTCCGAATTCCTTGATGCAAACGCAGGGCTTGGATTCTGCAACATAACCAAATGCTGCACTGAAGTCTGCCCGGAAGACATCCACATAACCGACAATGCCATAATTCCTGAAAAGGAGAGAGCCGTGAATGCATTTTATGACCCTATTGCCATGATTGCCCGATCAAGAAGGAGAAAAAAGGAGGCGAAGAACAATGGAAAACAGTAATGTTAAAAAACACATAATACCACCAGAATTTCTTGAACCTAACTGGAGGTTCTGGTCATTCATTCTGCTTGCTATAGTTGGAATTTATCTGATGATGCTGTACCAGGTTCCCGTACACGATGGCCTCACGGATCCGTTCTACTCGCCCACTGTTCTTGTACTGCCGCTTGTAGTGCTTTTCAGGGCAACCTGCTATGCTTACAGGAAGGACTACCACAGGCATCTCTTTGACCACCCGAACAGCTGCCTTACCAATGTCAGGCTTGACAGCAGCAAAAGGCAATACACAGGGGAGACAAGGTTCTTCAGGATTGAGGATTTTCACAGGTATTTCATGTACACAGCGTGGGCAATACTTCCATTCTTTTATTATGACGTCTATGTTTCATGGACCTACAGCGGTGCGTTCACATTGACACTTGGAAGTATTATTCTGCTTATCAATACACTTGCAGTGACATTCTACACTTTCTCCTGCCACTCAGTTCGCCATCTTACCGGTGGGTACAAGGACTGCTTCAGCTGCCCATCCAACCTTACAAAGAAGAGGTCGTTCTTTACATTCCAGTCCAAGTTCAATGAACACCATGAGGCGCTTGCCTGGACGAGCCTTATAATGTTCATATTCACAGACCTTTACCTGAGAGGAATACTGGCGGGCCTTCAACTGAATATAACCTTCATACACCTGGGGCTGTGAGTGAAATGGCAAGAATACTACCTTCAAGGTTCAGATACCCTCTTTTCTTCCTTGGGCTTTTTATTATGGAGCTATCCGGACTTCTGTTCAAGTTCCTTAACCTAGCCCTGAGCGGGGTTGAAGTTATGATCGTTGCAGGGTTCCTGATATTCGCGTTCTCAATATTATCTACCTGATTTGTTAAACAATTTACTTATTTTTTTTAATTACCCTTCTATCTCTCTTTCATTCCATTACAGGTTATCTACTACCGCCGATCCCAGCCTGTCTGTGAAAAATTGATCACATACAAGAACTGATGTTCTGAAATGCTGCTATTTAATTCACTAAATGGGTTTCTCGACACCCTTATCCTTGAGGAACTCGGTATCGGGTTTCCTGTACACGGCATTTTTCATCAGGAGGGTGAAGACCACAGATATAGCAAGGAAAGCCATTCCCGTGAGGTACACGTAGCTGAAGGCCTGGTGTGAGGGGAAATTCTCTGTGATTGGACCAAGAGGGGTGTGGAACACAACCCCAGTTACATATATGGTTTCAAAAACTCCACTGACCGCCGGAGCTATTGATGAACCTATGTTCCTGAATACGACATTCATTCCAGTTGATGCTCCTGACTCTGATCGCGGGGTTGAGACCAGGAGTATATTTATCACGCCAACGAAGATGAACGATAGCCCGACTCCCATCAGGGTTGCATCCTCTGCGATTGCAAGCGGCGATGAACGATAAAAGTACAGCCCCACATAGGAAAGAAAGAGAACGATTGTCCCTATCAATATTGTAATCTTTGGACCCCTGGTCTTTGTAACCTTTGCCGAAAGAGGGGCAAATGCCATGGATACAATCGCAGCCGGCAGCATGATAAGGCCGGCATTAACGATGGAGAGCCCGAAACCAGCAGGAACCGGATCTTCCAGAAGCGTTGGAACACTATAGAAAAGGAAGAACATTCCCGCCATGGCAAACAGACCTGTGAAGTTCGAGAGAAATACATTTCTTATCTTCAGTAACTTCATGCTTATGAAAGGAGATTCAGTATGCCCCTCTATGAAGACAAACAAAACCAGTGCAATCACGGATGATGCGAAAAGGCCCAGTATCCTAAGTGATTCCCAGCCCCAGTATTCACCCTCGGAAAGGCCAAGTATCAGCGCCACAACACCCACCCCGAGAGAGGCGACTCCTGCAAAATCGACCTTCTCCTTGACTCTTACAGATGTATCCTTCAGGACTATTGCTGAAACAATTAAAAGACCGAATGCCACGGGAATAGCCGAGTGGTAAGACCACTGCCATGTATAGTTCTGCGTGATCCATGCGCCCAGCACCAGTCCAATGGCTGCACCTCCCGTAAATGTCGAACTCAGTATCCCCTGAGCCAGGGGGAGATCCTCCTTTGGGACCTGATCGTTCAGGAGCGCAAATGCCACCGGGAACATGCCCATTCCGAGTCCCTGAACAGCGCGGATCGCAATGAATTCCTCAAGCGTTGTGGCGAAACCTCCAAAGGAAACGGCGATTGCATATACCAGTGCCAGGATGATGAAGATCCTCTTCTTGCCATATATGTCTGCAAGCCTTCCAAAAATGGCTGCTGAGATAGTGCCGGAAATGATGTATGCGGTGATTATCCAGGAAAGTGCATCATAATTAGTCTTGAAAAAGGTCTCAAGTATTGGTATTGCTGGAGTAATCATCGTTTCCACATAGGTAATAAGAATACCCATGAAGGCCATTATCCCTATGGTCAATCCCGCATGTCTCGTGAATCGTGCCGTTTTTTCACCTTCTGTGCCAATTAATTTGCCTCAGAACCGATTTTGGGTGGTCTCTGATGCTAAAACCGGGCATTTTCACCATGATTGCTCGATGTATAATTAAACATACGTCGCTGGCAGGGCTACTCCCTATCAGTCACTGCAGGTGTTCTCTTCTTCCTGTTATTGTAAGCCCTGTAGACAAGCCATGCAAACACAAGAACGAAAGCAGCGATGGAGACATAGGTGTACTGATCAAAGAATGAAAGAATGCTCTCCCACTTCGGGCCTAATGTATAACCTAGATAGACGAGCATGATATCCCATATGAAACTTCCCACAAAGGTCAGGATGGAGAAAGCCTTCAGGTCCATCTTGGCTATTCCCGCAGGAATGGAAATGAATGACCTGAATACTGGAACCAGCCTTGTGAAGAAAACCGATATGTCTCCGTACCGAGTGAACCACTTGTGAGTTCTTTCAATTGATCCAGCATCAAGAAGGAAATATTTTCCGTACCTGAGGATAAGCGGGATTCCGCCTTTGTCACCGATTACGTATGCAATCAGGGCTCCAACAAGATTACCAATTGAACCGGCCAACAGGACAAGAATATAGGCAGGTATGCCGATGTATGGAGGCAATGCCCCGGTAAGTGCGAGATAACCCCCGAATGCGAGTACAACCTCCGACGGCACTGGAATAAGCAGCCCTTCGAGGAGCATGAGGGCAAATATACCGGGGTAACCTATTGCAGCAATAAAATTCTGGACAATGATTATGATGCCTTCCAGACTGCTGAGTAATACAGACACATGGGGTGATTCAAAAGCCCTTATTAAAACATTATTCCTTGAACATTGGCCAGGGTTAGTCTTCCCCAGACTGCAGCGAATAGTCGCCTATCATGGCACTGACCTCATTCTGTGGCAATGTGAACCTGCGTTTCTTGATATCACTCTCAAGAAGCATCAACTCTGATAGTTCGTCTGGATAGCCTTCTGCATATATTATCTCTTCAATCTTGGCGTTCATCAGCATCTTAGAACAGACAACGCAAGGATGCGTGGTTACATAAATCTTTGAATTCGCTATGCTGACTCCGTGTACAGCTGCCTGAATTATTGCATTCTGCTCAGCGTGTAAGCCGCGGCATAATTCGTGCCTCTCGCCCGATGGGATGTCGAGGTCGTCCCTAATGCAGCCCACTATGTCACAGTTGGCCGTATTGCTTGGAGGGCCGTTATACCCCGTTGCAAGTACGTTCTTGTCATTGACTATGACCGCACCGACCTTCCTTCTCGTGCATGATGACCTTGATGCCGCCAGGAAAGCCATCCTCATGAAGTATTGATCCCATGTTGGTTTCTGGTATTTTAGCACTGCTAATCATGGAAGGCGACTTAATAATCTTTCCCGAGCTCCTAAAGCAAATTTTACAGCATTGAAAAGTTTATATATTATGAATTAATACTTAGTTGACAACCATAGGTTGTTAACTAGGTGATTGAAATGGTAGGAAAAAGAAACAAAGACGATGACTGGGATGATGGCTTCTTTGGGGATTTCTTTGATGATTTCGGGTTTGACTTCAAGAGGATGAACGAGAGGATGCAGAGAATATTTGAGAACCTTATGAAGGGAAGCACCCAGAACTATGAGGAAAAGGGGCCGTTTGTTTACGGGTTTACTTACCGTGTTGGCCCGGATGGGAAGCCTCAGTTCCAGGAATTTGGAAACGTGCCCAGCACGAGAAGGGGTTATGGCAACCAGCTCGAGGGTGACATAAGGGAACCAATGACAGATTTCAATGAAGACAAGGAAAAGGTATATGTTACTGTGGAACTGCCAGGGGTTTCCAAGGAGAACATAGAACTGAAGATATCGGAGAGAAACATCACCGTGGATGCAAATGAGGAAGACAGAAAGTATCACAAATCCATAGACTTTCCATACAGGATACTGACAGACACTGCCTCCGCAAAATTCAAGAATGGTATTCTTGACGTCGTGGTGAACAAGGAATCCTCAGCATCCATGTCTGGAAAGAGCGTAAAAATAGAGTGAGCCGGCCAATGGAAAACGACGATCTGGATTATATAATGAGTGCCCTCCTCAACAGTACGAGGAGGGAAATTCTTAAAATGCTCACGGTAGATGATTCATACGCGCTGGAGATGAGCAGGTGGCTTGGTGTCTCCCAGCAGGCAATAAACAAACAGCTAGAGATGCTTGAAAAAGCAAAGCTGATAAGCTCTGCCGGCTTTGTCCCGAGCAGTGAAGGCGCGTCCAGGAAGATTTATCGCCCGTCCGGATTCTCAACAATTACCATAGACTATTCAAGGAATTTTTTTGAGATAAAGCGCATGGGTCTCAACTACAGCGAAAGGGAAGATGAAACATTCGACAGGGACAATCGCGATCTTCTGGATGATTTAGTAAGGATAAACAGGGACATCGACGATCTCATGGCGAAACGAACCGAACTGCTCAATAAGAAGGATGAAATCCTTGAATCTCTCCATGAACGTGTATCTCGGGGAGCAGCCTCACCGATTGAACGAAACATTCTTCTTAGATATCTGGAATCCATGAGCACCGAAGAAACAGCAGTAAAACTTGGAATACCGGTTGACTTCGTGAGAAATGTGGTATCTAGATTCACGGATTAGCACCGGTCTTATTCCACGCCCGACGACCATCTTAACTTGCAGTCCTGAAAGAATCAATGTTTTCCATTTCGAATGTATCGGGATTACTCAGAATCACAATTGCTGCAGGAGACTGGAAATCAAAAGACTTCAGTGCCTTGGCGTTTCCGCACAGGATTTTCTCTCCGATCTGACTCACACGAGATACTATGCAGACATGCTCATTATCGAGGAACTTTTCGCCTCCCGCCATATTTTCCATCTCGAGAAGCCATCCTATTGCCTGTGTAATCTCGATGTTGCGCCCTGATTTCAGATCCAGCAGAACAATGGTATGCATTCCATTGCTGTGGTTTCTCCTGATCTTATTGAAAACGCTGGCGGGAAAAAACTTATCTGTGATAAATGGAAGCGATACGGGAGGACCCATTTTATATGTGTAAAGGCCCAATCTGCCAGGAATAACGTTCAGGATGGATGCATTTTCGTACACCTTCACGGAAATGCCAATTGAAATACACGTCTTCTCAAGAACCTTGTGGGTAGTCGCAGACATTCCATCTCCTGCCACAAGGAGCGATACAGTCAGGTTCCTGCTCCTTTCTATTATTGGAGATTCTCCTTCAATGAACTCCCTGCCCACAGGAATTACCTCACGATTGAAGAATCTGGAGATCTCATCCAGAGATCCATCCGGAAGTATGGAAGTGTAGGTATCAAGATATACCTCGTCGCTTGTTCTGATGACATCAGCGGACCCGAGCGTGATGCTCTCCAACCCACGCAGCCCTATTCCGATAATGTTAAGCATTGCTGGTTCCCAGGTTCTCCTCTATACCAGCTAGTTCATTGAGCTTGGCAAGCCTTTCTCCACCGATAGTGCCGGACTTTATGAAAACGGAACCGAATGCAACAGCAAGATGTGCTATGAAATTGTCCGTGGTTTCACCACTTCTGTGGGAAATAACATTCTTCATCCCAGCTTTCTTGGCTGCTTCCACTGCCCTATATGTAGCGCTCAGTGTTCCTATCTGGTTCACCTTTATCAATACCGCATTTGAGGACTTCTTTTCTATCCCCTTCATTATCCGCTTCTCGTTGGTAGTGTATAGGTCATCCCCCACAATCAGTGCCTTGGATCCTATACGCCCAGTCAGTATTGCAAACCCGTCGAAATCATTCTCTTCCAGGGGGTCCTCAATGAAGTAGAAATTATGGTCCTTCACAAGCGATTCCGCATAATCAATCTGCTCATCTCTTGTAATTTTGCCCTTTTTATACACGTATTTGCCATTTTCAAAGAAGGATGTTGCAGCGAAGTCCACTCCAAGCAGAACCTTCACCCCATGGGCTTTTGATATCTCACTGGCTGCCTGTTTCACTGTATCAATGGCAACTTCATCTGATATGTTGGCGGTCCATGCCCGCTCATCCCCTACGCCAACACTCTGACCCTTGAGATTTTCTGAGAGGATCTCCCCGATTCTCCTGTGAATCAGCGCATTAAGGTATATTGAGTCCAGAAATGTCTTTCCCTGTGAAGAAACCATGAATTCCTGTATGGTCGTACCGTTTCTGGAATGTTTGCCGCCACCGATCACGTTTCCCATCGGTCTTGGAATTGATCTTGTGAGAGTGCCGCCAACGTAGGCGTACAGAGGAAGCCCAAGCAGGTTTGCGGAAGCCTTTGCAGAGGCTATGGAAATTGCTGTGGCCATGTTTCCTCCAAGCTGGGAAAAATTATCCGTGCCGTCTATATCGCTGAGGAGGCTGTCAAGTTCAGCCTGGTTCCTTGCATTGAATCCTATAACCGCATTCTTCACATGCCTGTTGAAGAAGTCAAGAGATGAATCTATTCCCTTGGCAGAGAATGCAACAACCTCTGTTGCCCCCGTGCTGGCCCCGGCGGGAGCCGAAGCAATTCCTACAGCGCCGCTCAGGACGACTTCAGCCTCTATGGTGAAGTTCCCCCTGGAATCCAGTATCTTCCTTACCCGAACGTCCTTTATAGAAAAATCCTGCATGATCCAAGTAATGGATTAAATTCATAAATACTTACTTGAATCTTTCATCTCCATGATATTTTTCCTGTATCTATCAACAAAGGTATTGTAGTTGTTCTTGTAATTGGTCCAAAGAGTCTTGTACGCTTCATCTATCTTCCCCACAACCTTTGCAGGAACTCCAACCGCAATGCTTTCATCCGGTATCTCGAACCTGTTTCTCACAACGGCGCCTTCACCGACAACCGCCCATACCCCGACAGTAGCAAAGTCGGAGACAGTCGCCCCCATCCCCACAACAGCCCAGTTCCTGACGTGCCCAGTATGTATTACGGACAGATGTCCGATAGTTGCGTGCTCCTCTATGACCGTCATTTCTCCTGGGCGTGCATGAACTACGCAGTTATCCTCAACTGCCGAGAAGCTTCCTACCTCAATTCTACCGTAATCACCCCGGAGAACTGCTCCAGGGCCTATCCAGACTCCATCTCCAATCCTGACGTTTCCAATGACCGTTGCATTCGGAAAGATATACGACCTGCCTATCTCTGGTACCTGACCTTCAAACGAGTAAACTGGCATAGTTCCTGAACGCGTTTATGTTTATAAATTGATTTTCAGCGAACAAGTGCATCCGACTCCCTGAGGATCAGGGGGATATCGGGCATGAAATCCACAATTCTACCTGTTATCGCGTGTGCTGCCACCACGGAACCGATCGCAAGCGAATTCCTCATCTGCAACTTGCGGAATAGCCCAAGATACAGTCCAGCACGGAAAGAATCGCCGGCGCCTGTCGTATCCCTCGGTGTGCCCGCGTTAAATGAGGGGACAGAGAACTCTGTGTCCCGGCTATAAAACTTGGACCCATCCTTGCCGTGAGTTACGATAACCTGCACCCCCATCTGCGTTAGTTCCTGTAACGGAATTCCGAATTTATCGCGAAGCACGTCCATTTCGTGAGAATTTCCAATGAATAGATCTGTGCAAGCCAGCATCTCCAGAACTGAGTTTCTGTCATAGTTGTATGAAAGTTCCTGGCTTGGATCAAAGACCACTTTCGATTTCCCATGTGCCTTCTCCGCGATTTTGATGTATTCACTTGCTGGTCCGGTGGAAAGATGAACATATTCATACTCCTCAGTCTTGAACCCGAAAGAAGGCCTCCAGCTATCCATGGGACCCTGAACCACGTACGCAATCTGGTCTGATCCATCTGAAACCAGATAGCACATTGGGCCAGCGAGACTGTTGTCGATGAAGATATGATCGGTCCGGACTCCGATCTCCCCGAGTTTTTTCAGGTATGATTCGTGGGTCTTTTGTGAAACTGCAGCGTAGAGATCAAAGGTGAAACCGAGCCTGGAAGAAACAAGGGCAAAATTGCCTGCGGTGCCTCCGAAGTTTTCAGAAACGCTATCCACCTTCACTGATCCGCTTGTAGGCAGTGAACCAACCCTTAGGGAGACGTCAATGTTCACGTGACCGAAATACGCAAGAAATCGCTTTTCCATCCCATGAGAATGTTCGTTAATAGATATCTTTTTTCCAGGGATAAAGCGATAGTAACTTAATATAAGCCTGCCATCATTGTCCGTAAGG
>JAJYUG010000002.1:54171-61618 GCA_021792655.1 Thermoplasmata archaeon
TTTCCATATTTCTGGGTATTTCATACATTATTCCGATATTTATCGCTCTCATTGCATCATTCATTATTACATCAAGGCTTGAAAAAATGCTCTCCGGAATCAACGGAGATGTGCTGGGATTTTCCGGAGAAATTTCCCGGATGGTTTACATTGTCTCATTTGTGCTGATATCCATGATTTCGATCCACTACGCTGTCCTAGGATTGAAAGTCAACGTTTGACATTGCGAAAAAAATCTCCCGGTCCCTTGAAGGGTCGTCATGAGGTATGGGTGGCTGCTTGATCTCACTGATTGCCTCTCCGAATTCGTCCATGAACTTTTTCATTTCTTTCGCATCGTCGCATACAATCATCGCCTTTTTCGTCTGGCTGGAGATGCCCGCTGCCCTGATCGCGTTTCCAACCTGGGGTTCCCCTGATATGTACATAAGCACCAGGGGCCCCAGTTCCCTAACCTTGGAGTTGTTCGCCATTCTCCTTCTTGCTCGATCAAGTGCTACCTGTACTTGCATTTCAGAGACAATGCTGTCCATGTCTATGACAAGGAAAAAATGGTTACTCCGCTTGGAGAAATCGATTATATCCTTCACTCTATCCGGTTTCAATAATAAAATATAGAAAAAATTATCCGACATTTGCTCCAACACGGCCCGGCCCGGGTCCCAGATTCTTCGGCTTCAGGAATTGAGATATACGATCCAGGAACTTCTGCCTCTCAGGTCCGGAGACAAATGCATTTTCCAGCACTTCCTGTATATTGTTCACCGGAATTATCTGTATCCGATCCTTGTGAGTTTCATCGAGAATTATGTCCCCGAAATTGGATCCCGGAACTATGACCTTTTTGAGCCCTGATTCAATGGCTGCTTCTACCTTTGCGGTTACGCCCCCAACCGGGAGGACCGCCCCCCTTACGCTAAGGGACCCCGTCATAGCGAGAGTCTGGTCAATGGGTATGTTCTCAATGGCTGAAATCACGGCAGTGGCGATTGATACGCTGGCAGAATCTCCTTCCACTCCATCGTATGATCCCACGAACTGTATGTGTATATCCATGTCGGAGATGTCCTTTCCGCTGATCTTCTTGAACACCGCTGAAACGTTTTCTACGGCTTCCTTTGCAATTTCTCCAAGCTTACCGGTTGCTACAACGCTTCCATTGCCCTTCTTCTGCGCAGGAGTAACTTCTGCTACGATTGGCATTACGACTCCCGTATAATCTGCCATTCCGCTGTTTGCGCCCATAACTGCAAGACCGTTGACCATGCCGACTGCCTCTCCCTCGGTGAGGAATGTCTTGTAATTTTTTCTCACCTCGATCATCTTGTCAGCAACCTGTTGCTCAAGCGGCTTGCTCAGGTTCTTTGCAGCGATCACGTGTTTCGAGGTGACAATATCTGCCTTCTCGCTGATTGCTATGTCTCCTGCAACCCTGATCAGCCCGCCGAGTTCACGCAGCCTAAGCGTGAGTTTTCCCTTTCTTCCTGACCGTTTCTGGGCCTCCTTTATTATCTCGACCACGGCACTCTTGTCCAGGTGCGGGATCTTCTTGTCTTTCTGGACTTCCTGTGCAATGAACTGTACAATCTTGTCCCTGTTTGAGTCATTGTCGTCGAAGGTGTTATTGACATATACCTCATAGCCGTATCCACGGATACGCGACCTTAATGCAGGATGAATCCCCTGGACTGCGTCCAGGTTGCCGGCTGCCACCAGAACAAAATCACATGGAACAGGTTCTGTCTGCACCATTGCTCCGGCGCTGCGTTCGCTCTGGCCCGATATGGAGAACTTCTTCTCCTGCATCGCAGTCAGGAGAGCCTGCTGGCTTTCAGGGCGAAGGAGGTTCATCTCGTCTACAAACAGGACTCCCTTATGCGCTTTATGAATGTTACCGGCCTCGACCCTGTCGTGCGCAGGGGTCTCGAGACCGCCTGATTGAAACGGATCATGCCTGACGTCTCCGAGCAAAGCTCCTGAATGAGCACCGGTTGAATCTATGAACGGAGGTTTCTCATTTGGAGTATGAGTAACAAGCAGCTTGGGAATCATGGCTTTTTCCTGCCTGAAGCTTGGGTTCATTGCAAGCGCGACGTATAGTATAGCAGCAGCGATTATTGCATAAAAGAGAATTATTACTGTATAGAGGAATGCAAATATTATGCCGATGAAAACAATGGAGAATATTATCAGCATTATGGTGCGTGCCCTGTCCCTCTTCACTCGTTCCGCCTTGATCTGGTATTGCTTCACCACTTCCTTTCCCTTGCCGGCTGGAAGTGTCTTGACCTTTGGCCTGTTCGAATCCTCAGGATTCGGGAATACAAGAATATCCTCCAAGTCTTCCTTCGGGAGGAAATCAACCATAGACTGTGCAAGCATTGATTTTCCGGTTCCCGGATCTCCGATAAGCAGTACGTGCCGCTTCTGGAGAGCAGCCTTCTTTACTACGTCCCCGGCACTCTCCTGCCCGATGACCTGGTCAAAAAGAATTGGAGGCACCTTCACATCCTTGGTTGTAGTGATCTGTAACCTGTTTACATAATCCTCAACATTTTCGACCGTATCTTCCACAAGTACGTATCGAAATTCAATAATTAAGCCTTTTCAATACTCAATCAATATTGCATAACCTGATGAACCAGATACACAGCATTGGCATATTAACGGCAGAGTGCGCAAACACACGTTTCACTGAATACCTGACAATAATGCAAAAAAAAGGATGTGTTTGGAAACGGTGATCTAAAAATTAACCTATTTCCACGGCAAAAATCTTTTTCTGGGTGAACATCGCCTTCATGGCACGTACTTCGTCGACTACGTCGGGGTTGATCTTGAAATATTTGAAACCGTTTTTCGTCTGCTCTGCCTTAACAAGCGCAAGGCCAACCAAGCTTTCCTCTACCGTATACCTAACGCCCAGTCCCTCCAGGCAGCCCTTCACATTTGAAGGATCTGATTTTATCGCTCTTGATATCTCAGAGAGATATGACCGGTAAGGGTATATGCTCAATAGATAAAACAGAGCTTTCCTTCGAAGCTCGCTCCTGTTCAATGATCTTATCACGTTTCCGTCTGCTACCGTTTCCATAAAGTTATATTCCATAAACTATATTTAAAACTTTTTGTCAGACAAACAACCGATACGTTCCACTACATCTCAACTGCACAATCTACCTACATAAGGGTTTATTAGTCTGACAAAATTAAATCGAAATTACGCGATTAACCGCACCTCGCTGCCTGATCTGCTTACCTTTGAATTCACCTGCCTCGTCCATTGAGGGAGATAAGCGGACGCAGTCTTACGGAACCGGAGAAAGCCATTTCTGGTATTGCTCGATCTTGCCCGTCACTGTATCGTTGTACAACTTCGCAAGGCTTTGCGTGGCCTTCCCCGGCAATCCCCCGGATATAGCCATTCCGTCCACCTCAAGGATGGGTGTGATTTCTGCGGCAGTTCCACCGAAGAAGAGTTCGTCAGCCGTGTAAAGCTCCTCCCTGTGCACAAATCGTTCCCTCACGTGCAACCCGATGTCTGAAGATATGTTCATTATTGTATCCCTCGTGATACCGATCAATATGTCTGAATCCCTCCCCGGCGTGATAAGATCGTTTCCTGTCACCATGAATATGTTTTCACCCGGACCCTCGGTCACATATCCCGCTGGGCTTGTAAGAATGGCTTCATCATAGCCAGCCGAAACAGCTTCCCTGTTCGCGAGAACTGAATTAAGGTAATTTCCGCTGGCCTTGGCTTCAATCGGAAGGAAAGCCGATCCCGGCCTGTGCCATGAAGATACCTTGCAGCGTAGCCCCTTAGCCTTTGACTCTGAAAAATAGCTTTTGAATGGCACGGCTGCAATGTATATGCTTATTTTCTTGTCCCTGGTCCCGAGACCTATCCTGTCATCGTTGTAAAATGCAAATGGGCGAATGTATGCATCTGTAAATTTGTTTAAGGATATGACGTCCTTTATGCCCTTCACAATTTGCTCCTTCGTGAAGCTGGGTTTCATGGAATAAATTTTCATTGATCTGAAAAAACGGTCAACATGATCCTCAAGCCTGAATATTGATGCTGAAGTTCCTGTGTTATAGCTCCGGATACCCTCGAAAATACCGCTACCATACTGGAGAGAATGCGTGAGAATCGGAACCGTTGCCTCGCTGTATTTTACCATTTTCCCATCAAGCCAAACCCTGGTTTCATTATCCATGCTGATCGCACATACTATCACTTCGATGTATATCTGATTTCATGGCAGGAATTGCGAATTTAATTATAGCGAGATTGGAATACGGAAAGGTGTCCTTCACGACAGGAAACAGCATCAGGTTCACGGTCTTCGGAGAGTCGCACGGTCCGGCAATTGGTGGTGTGCTGGATGGCCTGCCCTCCGGTTTTGAGATAAATACCGAAGAGATAGCAAAGTGGATGGATAGGAGAAGACCGGGCCAGAGCGAGATAACAACAAGGCGCAGTGAGCCTGACACGGTGAAGATAATATCCGGCGTAACGGATGGATATACCAACGGAGGACCGGTTGCCTTTTATATCGAGAACTCAGACGTCATGAGCGAGCATTATTCCGAGCTTGAATACAAGCCAAGACCTGGACATGCGGACATAACCATGTATGAGAAATTTGGAAAGCACCGTCCATATGCAGGTGGTGGATTCGCTTCGGGCAGACTGACTGCTCCAATTGTTGCAGCTGGATCCATATGCATGCAGGTGTTGTTCACACATGGAGTCAGCATAATCTCCTACATTGACAGGATAGGGGATGTATTCTTGGAGAATGCACCGGCTTGTGATCAGGATTATCCCTACACCTTCAAGACCAGGATGCCTGACGCAGACGTGGATACAAGGGCTCATGCAGCCATAATCCGTGCCATGGGTGAAGGCGACAGCCTTGGATCATCCATACAAACCCTCGTGACCGGAATAGGGCCTGGAGTAGGCGAGCCGTTCTTCAATTCAGTTGAGAGCGAGATAGCGAAGATGATGTTTTCCATCCCGGGCATAAAGGGCGTAGAATTTGGAAAAGGATTCGGTTTCTCTGCTTCCTCCGGAAGCAATGTAAAAGATGAGATGTATGTGGAAGATGGCAGCATCTGCTTCAGCGCAAATAACAATGGTGGCGTCCTTGGCGGAATCTCGAATGGGATGCCCATAACCTTCAGGGTCGCGGTGAAACCTACCTCCTCCATAAGGAAAGAGGAAAATACCGTGGATTTAAGGAGCATGACAAATTCCACCATCCGCATCCAAGGGCGGCATGATCCCTGCATAGGCATAAGGGCACTGCCCGTCGTACAGACATCAACGGCAATTGTCCTGCTTGACCTGTTGCTCGCGGGCGGTTACCTGGGAAGAATCCATTCCTAGACAATGCTGTAAAATGGCACAAGGAATATCAGGTACGAAATTATCAGAGCCATCGGCAGGGTACCTGCAATTGCATATTTTGCCTTACGTACTGTGGAAAGCACGTTCTCCGTGAGCTTATGATAGCTGTTCTCCTCTCCCATCTTGACCCTGACGTCTGCTGAACCCATTCCAACCTTGGAATCGCTGACGTCCCTGACGGCGCTTTTGATAGTTCCAACTATCAGCTCTGATATTATATCCACGTCTCCCTTAATGCCCAGTGGAAAAACGTCCAGGGTGCTGGCGTTCACGATGTGATTGTCCGTGGTATATATTTCCACGTTAGATACTATGTGCCTTGATTTCTCTCTCACAATTTCTATGGTCTCTGTTGTTATATTGTTTGAATCTGTGAGAACAATTGCGTCTACCCTGTCTCCCGTCCTGAACGCCAGCGTCTGTATGCCCATTCCCGCCAATCCGGGAAACTGGGTTCTGAGACTGGAGAAGCCGATCATTGCGGGTGAGTTTGGTATGCTTCTCGCGAACTCCCGGGTGAATGGTTTTATCAGATCGTCGCATTCCCGGAGTTCCTTTGCCCCCTTGGTAAAGTTGTTCTGTGCGTCTATCAGTGCAAAATCGGTTGCACCATGAGTCTTTATGGATTCCATTATCCGCATTCCCTCGCCAAGCTCAACGTCGTCGAAGGGCTCCCTTTCCGGGATGATGCTTCCAAACCCGAAGTTACCGAACCGAAGCAGTGCGATGGAGTACTTCCCCGCGTTCAGCTTCCGGAATCTTGACATTGTCTCCACGTACTGTACCTGCTCGATCGCTGCCTTTATCCCGGAGGCCAACCGGTCGATGTCCTCATCTCCCTGGCAGTTGTTGCTGTGCGTGGTTGTGGTGTGGAACACCATCATCTCCCTGCCAAGATCCGGCAACCTGTCCTGAAGCCTGATAGGGAGGTCGCTGCAACCCAGCCTACCGAATGGACCAGGGTGCACATATGGAAAGACAAGCGTAACAAGAGGCCTGTCCGCTCTTCTTATATCTATGACTTTCACCGGAACTGTCACTTCTTTCCTGTATATCCTTTCAAAGAACTCCTTTCCAACCTCGTCCTTGTCCCCGACGGTCTTGAAATTCAGGAAAAACTGCAGCAGTTTTGTCGCGCTCACCCCATAATCCCTCGAGAAACTCGAAAGGACTATCTTGGTAAATACCACCGCGATTATGGCACTTGCCAGGGAGGCAAGAATAAAAGGGATTATAAGCGGATATCCACCATACAGGTAAGCGAATGACAATATTCCAGCGTAGGTGTAGTTCAGTGATGGGGGAAGCAGGTAACTGATCTTCTCTGAATAATAAACATAGAAGATAAGCAGCCTGAAGAAAGACACAAATGCAATGGAAAAGAATACCTGTTCCTCCGTGCCCCTGAACAGGTTCAGGATATGGACTATCCAGAATATTATCGTCCAGACTCCGAAGCTGACAAAATCGAGGTATGCTATTCTCCTCATGGGAAAGACGAATTTTCCTATCCGGATGAAGACCCAGTCAAAGAGAAGCACAAACACGAATGAAAGAAATATGCCTATGAGGACATCCCTGAGTGAATGAATGAGAAGGTAATCAATTCCCATTATGACTATGAGTGGAACTATGTAGAATTTCCATCCTGGTGCGCCCCTGACAAACCTTGTCAGGTCCTCTATTGATCTGTGTTTTCTGGAATCCTCAGCCAATGTCGATGATGATGCCAAATGCTGTTATAATAATTATTGATGCGTTTGAGGTGTCGGTACATCTAGGCGGAACGATACTTGTGCCTGCTTATAAGCTCAGAATAATGCTGTTCCAGCATCAGGGCATGATCAGAGGCATTGTAGTTCCCGGATACGTATTTCCTTGCCTTTCCGCAGAGATCACTGTGCTCAGATCTGTTTTGCTTGAGATCCATTATTTTCTTTGCCACTTCAGACGGGTTGGAAAAATCCACACCTATCATGCCGTTCATCGAAGAGTCCTGGTTGAGAAGAGGAAATCTATTGGATA
>JAJYUG010000039.1 GCA_021792655.1 Thermoplasmata archaeon
GCCCTTGATGTTTTTGACTCCAGGGAAGCAATCAGAATAGCCGGTCAGATAAAGGATGAAGTTGCCTACATAAAGGTCAACTGGCCGCTGGTCATGAATGAGGGAATAAGTATCGTGAGAAAACTGTCAGAATTCTCTCCGGTTATATGTGACTTCAAAATAGCGGATGTACCAAATACAAATACGTTGATTGCAAGAAAAGCCAGGGAAAATGGAGCCTGGGGAATCATATCGCATCAATTCACCGGCAGGGATTCAATGGATTCTCTGGTAAGGGAATCCGGAGAAATGAAGGTGTTTTCAGTCGTATCGATGAGCAACAGTGGATCAAGGGATTTCCTGGACCTGCATACCGATGAGATGGTAGAAATGTCCAAAGAATGTGGTGTTTATGGTTTTGTTGCGCCGGGAAATAATCTGCAGATGCTGGATCACATCAGGGTGCTAGCTGGAAAGAGATGCATCATCTCTCCAGGGATCGGTGCTCAGGGGGGAACACCTTCAGAAGCCATCAGACACGGTGCAGACTTCATTATAATAGGAAGGTCCATCTATAATTCTGATGATCCTGTTGCCTACTTAAAAAAGGTGAATTCAAGCCTGAATTGATTTCAGGAGCTGAGCCTCTCATAAAGGGTTGATATATCGTTGTACAGCTCCATCACGTTTCCATTCAAGATGCTATAGAGTGCAAAAGCTCCCCCCATACCTGCACCTTCCCGTACATGACCGTTTTCATATTCCCTCAGTCCCTGGTGTGGCATTGTGCTGAAGTCTATGTTTGAGATTATCAGGTTTTCATTTCCGACAAGTTTTTTCATTGTTTCTGGGCGGTGATCCATAACCCATTTTGTTGTGGCAACATAACGTTTCGCTGTCGGCTTGTTAACCATTCTGTCAAGACTGAAAACATTGGCCATCTGTGTTCCGCCGCAGTATACCACTGTGCTTTCCTGCAATGAACTGCTTATTCCCAGTGCAACGGGCATCATATAATCTCCATACTCCGCAATGCATTGATCTGCTTTAAGTCCAGTATTTCCAAGCCTTTGCTGCGCCTTTTTGATCAATAGAAACTTCTCCCTGTCAGGATCGGTGGGTAAACTGCTGCTTGTGTTGAAATTGTTCCCAACGCATTTCATGACTGCCTGTGCAGTTGTCGTTCCACCAGGCACGCTTTCACCAATGAAGACCATTTTGTATCCTGAGATCAGTGATCCAACGTATCTCCCGAAATCAAGAGCTTTCTGGAATTCCGGCAGTGCCTTTTCAATCGATGGGTCGAGCGACGCTCCTAGGTTTCCTGATATGAACGGTACTTGAGGGGTGGCCGCGAGTCCTGCGTCTACAATAATCATGTTCACACCGATTCTGTCAAGGCATGCCCTGGTGACAATGGCTGGGGTGGGTATTCCTTCCGGCGTCATTGGAGGAACATCAAGGCTGAGGCAGTTTCCGGAAAAGATTATCTCCGAGTCAACGACGGGCGTCAATCGGGTGAGTTCTGGGGTAGCGCCTGCTGCAGATATCCCGGGGTTGAGTGACACATTTGACGTTCCAGCCAGAAGGAGGAATACTATGCTATCGCGAGCCGCAATTATCTCGCTTCTGACTGTTTCGCTTCCAGATAACAGTTCGTTCACCATACAACCTCCAGAAGGAATACTATTATCATGATCGGTAGAATGAAAATGAGGAACGAAAGGTAGACAGATGTATAATAAATGTTCATGGTGCGCTTGATATCGCCAACGCTAGGTTCAAAGCCATTTTCGTTCAGTACGTAATGCCCATATTTCTCTAGCTTTATGTTCAGGGATGTGGCAATTGATCCCATTGGCCACCCGGCATTGGTGCTTTCCGTAAGTACACGAACTTCCCGAAGTGGAACACTTTGCACCCGGTAGTTCAGAAGCTCAGAGCTGAAGGAGATGATTGCAGCGGATACCCTGGCAGGTATGTAGTTTATCAGGGTATCGGCTATTGCGGTCCATCTGCCGAATTCGAAGTACTGCCGGTTCCTGTATCCTATCATAGAATCCATGGTGTTGACGATTCTTGCGAAAAAGGCTCCGATAATTCCAAAGAGCGCGAAAAACATCATGGGAGTAAGAAAACCGTCAACAAAGCCTTCTGAAATCGTCTCTATTGTTGCAGAACATATGTGCGTTGCATCCATCTCCTTTGTTTCCCTTCTAACAATGAGAGAGAGTTTTGCCCGTGCAGTTTCCACATCATTTGCTTCCAGGGCCTTCACTATTGGCTTAACATGATCTCCCATGGAAGTGATCGAAAATGTGACCTTGAACGCTATCATTGCCACGATGAAATAGAGGAACTGGACAGAAGATACTATTTTCAAGACAATGTACAGCGGAACTGTAAAGACAAGGATGATTACGACAAGAAAAACAAACCCGGCAAGGACTTTGTTGCCAAGTTTCATGAACGACTTTTCAGTTCTTGATGATAATTTCCCAACAAGAACAACCGGATGCAAATATTCCTTTGGTTCTCCAAATATCACATCGATGATCACTGCACCGATCAGTATTATGAGTTCAGCAAGAATGGAGGGAATGATCACCGACAACCCTCCTTATTGATTCCTGGTTCAAAAGAAGCGAGTTCTGAAGAAAGTAATTCGTAGGGCACAACGTACTTATTGATGGCAACCCGCCTAGTGGTACTCTTCATGAGAACAAACAGTCTGTGCTTCACACTTTCATTGCAAATTCCAAGAAGAGCATTCCGCCTATCAAGGTGTAAACATAAATTTTCCAGGTTACTTTCGCAACCAGTTCTGATCAACCCCGCATCGAGGCTGAATCTCTTCATTTCCATATCTCTGTTTGCTCCAAGCCCTCAGCTGTCGAAACACCCATGCGGGAAGTTCCTTCAGTTTAGGTCACACATTCCGGCGAGTTTCTCTATCTCTCTAATATCCATGTTGTCAATAAAAATATTGGTCATTCTCTCAATGTTCGAATCGATTAGTTCCTCGTATGAAACCTTCAGGTCCATCGGCCCGATTAGGTATCGTAAGAACTCTACGTTTTCAAGAATCCCATGAACGTTTGTACCCATAACTTTCCCACCCGGCGACACCGATCCCTCATCTCCCAGTTCTGTAAGAAGCAAAGGTTTCTCTCCGTTTCTGCTTATTACCCCATAGTGAATCTCATAACCGTTTCGTACCTTCCCTTCTGGAATTATGTCATGAGAAACTCTATACGTTACTTCTCTGGTTGTCTTTTCCTCCCGGTAAATTACTTCTATATCCAGCAACCCCAGACCATTCCTGGTGCTTCCCATCTGGACTCCATTGGGATCAGAAATTGTCTTTCCAAGCATCTGGTAACCTCCACATATCCCTAGAACCCTGGCTCCTCTGGCAAGGGCAGAAGATATTCTCGCAGCTATGCCGGAATCAATGATATAATCAAGATCCAACCCAACAATCTTAGACCCGGGCAGTATTATCAGGTTTGATTCGTCTATTACTTCCGCATTACTTTTGTCAACATAGGTAATGTTTCCAGACATAATCAGAAGGTCAAGATCACTGTAATTTTCCATGTACGGATACCTTATGACTGCAACCCTGGCTCCGGACGATCTCAGGCTTGGGTAATCCAAGGAATCCTCTCCTGGCAGGTTTATATTTCCAATATATGGTATCACCCCAGCAGTTCTAACGCCTGTCAGCCTTTCCAGTTTTTCTATGCCCGGATTCAGAAGAGAGAACATTCCCCTCATCCTGTTTATAATGAATAGTTTTACAAGGTCCCGGTCTGGCATTAAACTGTATGTTCCATAAAGCGAAGCGAATACCCCTCCCCTGTCAATATCTCCAATGATGATAACAGGAAATTTACCCTGTCTTGCAATGAACGTGTTTGCGAGATCCCTGTCTTCCATGTTTATCTCCGCAGGTGAACCGGCTCCCTCTGCAACGACCAGATCATAGTTCTCAAGAAGATAGTTAAGCGATTTCAATACGACATCCCTTCCCTTACTTTTCATCCAGCCATAGTATTCATCTATGGTCATCTTCCCAACAGATCTTCCTTCAGAGATTACCTGCGATCCGTCTCCCTGAGGCTTCAAAAGTATGGGGTTTATTTCTCTTTTTGGATAAATACGCGCACCCAGTGCCTGTAACCATTGTGCCCTTGATATCTCTGAGCCGTCGCGCAGAGAGATTGAGTTCAACGACATGTTCACGGCTTTGAATGGAGTAACTTTCAACCCGCGATTATTGAAGTGCCTGCACAGGGCAAGTACCATAGTCGTTTTTCCCGCACCTGATGATGTCCCAACAACCTGTATAAGCCTACCCGTCATGTCTAAACAACCTCACTGCTTCCAGAAACATGTCAAGAATCTCTCTTCTCTTTACCGCAACCCTAATGTATGATTCATCAAAGGAACGAAAGCTTCCCAGGCACCTGATCATGATTCCATGTTTCTTCAGGAAATGACCGAGATCCTTGCATTCTACGCCGGAGGGTGTTTTGAAAGTGACGAAGTTGGCCGCCGGATCTCCGACAACTATGTATCCGAGTTCATCCATATTCTTGATAAGATATTGCCTTTCCAAGTTCACCTTGTCCGGCAAATCATCGATAAATGAGAGATCAACCTGCCTCAACACGCTCAGGTCAAATTGACCAATCCTCCAAGGCCTGCCCTCGAATTCGAGGCCTGCTATGGCTTCCCGGGAAGCCAGTACATAACCGATTCTGAGTCCAGGGAATGGCAACACTTTTGTCAGGGACCTGCCCAGGTATACTGAACTGTGACTGCCTATCATTCTTTTTGCCTCTGTTCGGTCATAATTTAGTACAAAATCGATAAACGCCTCATCGATGACTGTTGAGGCTCCTGCTTCATCAGCGATGTTCAGCAAACTCTCTATTCGATCGAAGTCTGCAAAACTTCCAATTGGAGGTTCAGGTCTCGATATCACTAAGGTAGAAAATCTGTAGCTCCTCAATATTTTTGGGTTGTTGTATACGATTTTTGCTGGAATGCTGACTGTATTAACGCTTGAGGCTATCCCGGATTTTTCGAATTCCCCGTAAGAGGGGGTCAGGATTATTACCGTCCTGCCTGATTGCCCATTCATATGCTGATATATAAAGTCAGTCAGCCCAGCAGTCAGGAAAACATTATCATTGCTGACGCGGCAGAGTTTTGACAATTTCTCTTTGAACTCAGAAAGATCAACCTCCGGGTAATATCTAATGGACGATGATGCGCCATCGAAATCAATTTTTGGATAATAAAAATCATTGGCGTTTGAGCTGAGATCAATAATATCTTCAAAAGAGATTCCTGAACTTCTGGAAAAACTCCAGATATCGCCCCCATGCTCCACGCCGTCTTCCACTTTTCCTTATCTTCCTTTGGTAAATAAACTTCATTTGCAACAAAAACACTTTACTGGTCCTTCCACCCCTGTTTCCGGACAATAGAGGTAAGAAAAATATTGCTCATTAAAGCCTTAAATTCGACTTCAGATGAAGGTGATCTATGCCACCAACACTGCGAAAAGCGCTCAGGGTAATACGAGAAGTGACTCAAGAAGTTCATTGGTCGGAGGACGGGGGACATCGCCGAAGGGCTTGTTCACGTAGTTCTTTGGATTCTTTTCTCCAAGTATCTGAGTCCTGAATAGATAGTTCTGTATCGACGGAGTTTCATACCTGCTTAAGAGATCCATCAGTTTGGCCGTTCTTTCAGCTATAGACGGAGAATCCGTAGAATTCTTTGCCAGGCGGAGTGTGTTGAGAGAGAAATTGGCCGAGGAGCAAACGCCTCCAGTCGCCCCTAATTTTAATGATTCATAGAGGAGAGCATCCTTACCCTGATATATCTTGATTCCGGGTATTTTCATGAACTCCTTGAAGCGCTGCATGTTGTTCCCGCTGTCCTTAATCCCTGCGAGGTTATCATGCTTTTCCCTGATCTTACCCATGGTTTCAGGAAGAATCTCGTTTCCGCTCAATGAAGGGTTGTTGTACGCATATACCTCATGGTCGCAATTCCCGAGGACTTCATCATAGAACCTGATTATGGATTCCTGTGAATACTTATGGTAGAAGGGATTGATTGCCACTATTTTCTCATAACCGAGATCAACGGCCGATTTTGTCATGCGTATTGTCTCGTCCAGGCTGCTTCTCGTCACTCCAGCAAACAGGTCTATTCCTTGACTCAGTTCCATTACCCACCTCAGGAATTCCCTATGCTGCTCAAAGGACAGGGAAGCGAATCCCCCGGTTGAGCTAGCTGCAAAAATGCCGTCAAATTTGTTCTTTTCAGCATAGCTGATGAAGGCCAGCAATGCTTCCCTGTCTATCTGGTTATTCCTGAACGGAGTTATCATTGGTATTATCATTTCATGATCCATTTTTTGACATGCAAAGCAGTGATTATAATCTATCCTTGGAGTTTTTCGCGGAGGTTATGTAACCCTTTATTGGGACAACCAAGTTATGCAGTAGCTATATATTGGGGAAGTGTGCACGTATCAGCACATTGTCTGTAGAAAATTATATATCGTGTAGCAAGATTAAGGTAAAATTTTAATTCGATGTGTAAACATGACTGATCTCCTTCAAGAAATAGAGCAGAAACGGGACGTTGTTCGAAAAATTGTCGATGAGGAAATCCGAAAGCGTGACGAAGCTTCGGAAGACAGCCATCATTTTGCAGAGCAAAGGGACATTCTTAATGCAAAAGTGCGCGAAATGAGGGAGGAAGTCAAGAAGAAAATCGCTGAGAAAAACGATCTTATTGACAAGGTACAGAAAATGAGGGCAGAGAAGGAAGATCACTATGCCAAGCTCTCGGAATTAAGGAAGGAATACCGTAGAATAAGGGACACGTCAAATATTCAGGGTGTTGACCCAAAGGATCTCAGGATGAGGGAAAAAGAGCTGCAGAGGCTGGAAATAAGGCAGCAAACAACTGAACTCAACAAGACTGAGGAACTGAAGATAGTTTCGGAGATCAAGAAACTCACTAACGAAATCAAGAAGATGAAGAAGCAGCGGGATGTAGAGCTGGAAGGTAACGACAAGATCCGGGAAATCAACGATCAGGTTAAGAAAGAGAAAGACCTGGGAGAAGCCCTGAAAAAGGAGATAGAAGGAATATCCAACCAGATAACAGAAATCAGCGAATCCATCAATTCACAGCTGCAGGAGCTTGATGAGGTGAGGAAGAAAGCTGATGAATACCATGAGCAGTTCATCAAGCTAAGCCAGGAATCCGAAAGAAGACATGAAGCATTTATCCAGGCCAGGAACGACCTTCGCGACATGGAGAAAGTGATATCGAGCATTCGGACAAAGACAAAGACTACCAAGAAGAAAGAGAAAGAAGGGGAGTTGCAGAAAACAGCAACAACGCTGTTCGAGAAATTCAAGAATGGAGAACAGTTGACCACAGAGGATCTTCTCATACTTCAGAAGGCAGGTTTCCTCTGAATCTGATAAGGTAGAAATTCAAATTTTACGCGTAATTTTCTATTGATTCACCATCATACTTCATCGTCAAGTATTTCCGACGAAAGAGACACGTTATAAATTCTGGACTTGCTCTGAAGGTTGAGCTTTGGAGAAAGCACACTTTCACTGATCTCGCATTCCTCTCCTATCGCAGTATACTTCATTATAACTGATTTCTCGACTCTGCTTCCGTTCTGAACTCTTGTATTGTCCATCATTATGGAATCCTCTATTGTTACGTTATCCCCAATATTGACGTTGTTGTATATTGCTGAACCTCTGATGGTAACGTTCTTTCCAATGGATACATTTTCTCCTATGTAAATTGGGCCTTCAACCTTGAGGTTATCTGCGGTTTCAATAGGCGTTTTTATTATGGCCTTTCCTGTGAAGCCATTCCCAGTTATCTTTGTGCCGTATTTTTCCGTCATCAACTGATTTGCAAGGATCATATCCTTCGGCCTGCCTGCATCGAGCCAGGTTCCATCAGCTGGATAGCCGGTTATGCTCAACCCCTCTTTCAGCAGTTTTGGGAACAGGTCCTTGGCAAAATCATAGGGTATGCCAGATGGTATTGAATCGAGTATTTCTGGCTCCATAACATAAATGCCCGTGTTTATCAGGTTAGAAAATGACTGGTCAGGTGACGGCTTCTCCAGAAATCTTGTAACGATTCCATCTTCCAGGTCAACAATGCCGAATTGAGATGTGTCGTCAACGCGGGTAAGGACTATGGTCAGCTTTGATTTCTTCTGCCGGTGGAACTTTATGATTTCTCCTATGTTGAAATCGGAAAGAGTATCGCCGCTTCCCACAATAAATGTGTCATCTATGAACTTTGACACCAGCTTGACGCTGCCTGCAGTTCCCGCAGGTTCCTTCTCAACAGAAAAGAGGATGTTCTGGTTCTCATTCTTGAAGGCCAGCACACCGTTAATCAGGGATTCAAATTTATAGCCGGTAGTTATGATTGCATCCCTGATTCCTGCCTTGAAATAGGAATCCAGAGCAAATCCAATGCATGGTTTCCCGGCTATCGGAACAAGCGGCTTTGGAATCGAGTATGTTATAGGCCGCAATCTCGTTCCTTTTCCTCCAGCCATTATAACAGCTTTCAGAGTCATTGAGTATCCATCGTTAAATTATAGATTAATCTTTTCAGTCGACCAAAGTGTGCACAGGATTCAGAAATACGGGGTTCTGAATCCTGGCTTCCCCCTGATGACGTCTATCGACGATTCATATCCAGCGTCCGCATGCCTTATAACTCCAAGCCCGGGATCAGCGTTGAGAACCTTTTTTATTCTCTTCTCGGCATCGGATGTTCCGTCAGCCACTATTACAAACCCACCATGAATAGCATTTCCGATCCCTGTTCCACCACCGTGGTGAAAAGATACCCAGGAAGCACCTGATATAGCGTTCAGGATGACGTTCAGGACTGGCCAGTCCGCGATAGCATCGCTCCCGTCCTTCATCGCCTCAGTTTCCCTGTATGGAGAGGCGACTGATCCGGTATCATGGTGGTCCCTGCCTATTGCCACCGGCCCGCTTACAGTGCCGTCACGAACCATATTGTTTATAAGCAGGCCAATCTGTTCTCTCTCTCCATAGGCGGCATAGCATATTCTTGCCGGAAGTCCCTGGAAATGCACTCTTTCCTTTGCAAGTGCGATCCAGGAAGCAAGATGAGGATTAGACTTCGAAAATGTCTGGATAAGTCTGTCATCTATCCTGTAGATGTCTTCTTTTTCTCCTGTCAAAGCCACCCATCTGAACGGTCCGGATCCGATTGCAAAGAGATCCCTGATGTACGCAGGCACGTAACCGGGAATCAGGAACGCATCCTTCAGCCCAGCTTCATTTGCTCTGCCTCTGAGGTTGTTGCCATAGTCAAACACCCTGGAACCCTTAGATTTGAACCAGAGAATTGCCTTCACCTCCTTCACGATTGAAGAATATACCATCTTATGGTACCTGTCTATATTGGAGGATCTTAATGAGTCAGCCTCGCTTAGCGTGAGCCCCTCAGGTATGTAGCCTATGTTGATGTCATGTGCTGCTGTCTGATCCGTGACAACATCCGGGATTACACCCATCCTGTTAAGTTCAGTATATACAGTTGCCGCATTTCCAAGAAGTCCTATGGAGATTGACTTTCCGCTCTGGAGGGCCTCATCTTTCATCTTCAGGGCCTTTTCCAGGGAGTCTGTTTCCACGTCAAGATACTTGTCATGCATCCTCCTCTTTATCTTTGCCTCATCTATCTCCACGATTATGCCTACACCTTTGTTCATTGTTATGGCCAGTGGCTGTGCTCCACCCATCTCTCCAAGGCCGGATGAAAGCACCCATTTACCCTTAAGATCGTCCTGCCCAAATTCCTTCCTTGCAAGAGCGTACAGGGTTTCGTAAGTTCCCTGCAATACTCCCTGGGTGCCTATATAGATCCACGATCCTGCGGTCATCTGGCCGAACATTGTCAGCCCTTTCTTTTCTAGTTCCCAGAATACATCGTCGGTGGCCCATTTCGGAACTATCTGGGCATTTGATATTATAACTCGCGGTACATCTGCGCTTGTCCTGAAAATCCCAACAGGCTTTCCTGACTGGACAAGCAGAGTCTCGTCATTGTCCATCGACTTCAGCGATTCAACAATTTTATCAAAGGCATCCCAGTTCCTTGCCGCCTTTCCCTTTCCACCGTATACGATCAGGTTTTCTGGATCCTTTGCAACTTCCGGGTCAAGATTATTCATGAGAAGCCTTAGCGCACCTTCCTGCTGCCAGCCTTTTGTGTTTAATGCCTTACCCCTGGGGGCTCTAACAATTTCATGCATATTATCCGTTGTTTATGGATTGGCAAGTGATTAATTTTTACATTGAAATGAAAAGGAACTGTAAAAGGAGTCAATCAATGATGGGGCATTGCATCGATAATGCGCTCAGTTATTATTTATAAAGCCTTAGGATATTCTTTGCGGTACTAAAGATGAAAATGATTTCCTGGAATGTCAATGGCATAAGAGCGGCTGCCAGGAAAGGCCTGGTTCAATTTATCATAAAAACAAAACCGGACATAATGGCTGTCCAGGAAATCAAGTCCGATTATTTCGATATGCCATCCGAACTGTCAGAAGAGGGGTACAGGTGTTTCATAAACCCGGCTAAGAAGAAGGGGTACAGTGGAACATTGATTTTCTCAAGGATTCCAGAAACCAGCGTGACCAATGGCATTGGAGACAACAGGTTTGATGATGAAGGGAGAGTGCAGATTGCCGATGTGGGCGACATTTACTTTGTAAACGCATATTTTCCAAATTCTCAGCGGGACCTTGCGAGACTTGGATTCAAGGCAGAGTTTAACAGGCTGTTCCTTGACCTTATTTTAGAACTTCAAAGGAAGAAGCCCGTGATAGCCTGCGGGGATTTCAACGTCGCACATACGGAGCTCGATATTGCAAGACCGAGGGAGAACGAGGGTACTCACGGTTTTACCAAAGAGGAGCGGGATTCATTCAGCAGTTTCATGGAAGCTGGGCTGGTGGATACTTTCAGGATATTCACCAAGGATGGAGGCCACTACAGCTGGTGGTCGAACATGAACAACGCACGGCAGAAAAACATAGGCTGGAGAATCGACTACTTTATCGCATCCTCTTCCCTTATATCAAGAATAACGTCATCCACCATTCT
>JAJYUG010000040.1 GCA_021792655.1 Thermoplasmata archaeon
ACCACACCTCCATCCTGGATACGGGATCGAGCCCGGTAGTCGGCTCGTCCAGGAATACTGTGTCGGCATTGGATGCGATGGCCATCGCGACAAATATCTTCCTCTTTGTTCCGCCGGATAATGTGTCTGCAGGCTTGTTCCTGTATTCCCTTATACCAAGGTTGTCGAGAGCGGTGAGTGTCTCCCTCCTTGCGTCACTGTGTGAAAAATTCCGTGCCATCAGGTAAAGGGTAACATGCTCTTCCGGAGTCAGGATTCCAATTGGTGTAGCCTCCTGAGGGATGCTGGCTATTTTCTTCCTAACCTCAGTGGTATGTTTCATGACGTCAAGCCCGTCTATGAAAACCTTTCCGGACGTTGGAGCGAGCTGGGTTGAAAGTATCCGCATCATTGTTGTCTTGCCGGCGCCGTTTCGCCCTATCACGGCAGTGACCCGCTTCTCCATATCAGCATTGATCCCGTCCAGTGCTACGGTACCGTCACTGTAGACTTTCCTCAGTTCTGACATAGTTATCATTTGGCCGCTCTCACCCGGAGAGACCTCATCGCGCCGATTTATTTAAAATATCTATAAACTGGATTCACATCCACAATGCCCGGGAGAATGCAAAATGCGATATACGCCTGACAGTTACATGTCAACAGCACGCTTTGTGAGTCCAGGTGAAACTTAATGTGCAGGATGTTTGCCGTGGTTGGCGAGTTTTCGCAGGTATTCCCGGAAATCTTCATGTCGCTTCAGGACGTTGCCAGAAACGATCCATTGCTGGACGCTATGGGCGTAGATCCCCCGATGCATTCAGACGGATGGGGATATGTTTCACTCTCAGGGGATGATCTTGTGCATTACCGGACAGCGGTACCGGTGTATGATTCAAATCCCGTATCAGCCCACAGCGGTTTCCTGATTGTCCATGCCAGGAAAGCTTCCCCACAGGAGCCGCATGGGGTAGTCAACTCCCACCCCTTTCATGCATCCGATCAGGACATGGATATTTATCTTGCCCATAACGGGGCGTTTGATAAGGGCGGCATTGCTGAAATCCTTGGAATTTCTGAAATAAAGGGCCAGACGGACAGCGAAATCTTCCTCAGACTCGTTATCTCTCAGACGGGGAGGTTGACTCAGCGCCTGGAAAGCGCAATTGAAATTTCCGCAGATAAGAAACTGCTTACCGGAACCCCTAACCTTCTGGCGTTCGGACTGGAGAAGGAAACAATGGAGCCAGAACTGGTCTATTATACTGCACCGCCGAACTCAGGAGTCTACGTTGATTATAACCGCCTTTACCTGGTAAGAGGAAGAGGCTGGTCCGGTGTATTCTCGTCCAGCATAACCGGTTCGGAGTTCTTTCCGGAGGACGTAGAAATTGACCAGGTAAAGACCGGCAGGGTCTTTTCGCTTACGGAACGAACGAAGGGTCAACTGGATCACGATTAGGTTGATCTTTAGCTGAAGACCCTAGAAGTGCAAGCTATGCAACTACATTCGTTGTTCGTCATATGTTTCAATCCGTCTATTGGCCCAACTCTGGAGCGTCTATCAAATTTTGTCCGGATATAGTTGAAATAAGTTAAATCATTATGTTCGTATCTTCTGTAGACTGCATAAGCACATAGGTCGGCAAGTTGAATCATTCTTGTATCCTTTCCATTGGCGAAATATGGAATATCAACTATGTTGTAGATGCTGCCATATGGTGTGCCATTGTCTCTATACGATTGGAAAAATTCCATGTATTTGTCTTCATTCGAATGGTCAATTATAATCATTCCCTTGTTCTTAGGCCCTCTTCTATATCCACGAGTTAGGAATAAGTTGAAGCGTGAGGCTACGTCAGAAAATACCATCGAGAGATCCTCCGTCGGCTTTCTAGATGCTTTGGTGATATCAAGTACAGTAGAAAAAGCGATTGTTTTTGGAAAAACAGTATCCCTGATCATATTGAATAAATCCTCAAAGAGACTCTTCCTCGCATCTTTATCCAAGCTTCCAAATCTACCTCGCCCAGCTCTGATCTCATTCGCGTGAAATGGTATTTGGACCTGAATACCCGGAAAATATTTCAATTGGATGGTGTTCATCTGGTTTGTTAAACTTTGAACTTGGCCTTCGTGTATTGCCAAACCACCTATTACAAAATTATTATTTTGTGACCATGAATGGCAGTCTCCGGATTCGTCTAGATAAAGGAAATACACTTAATCGCGATATCAAACCGATTATATTATTTTCGCCTGGCAAACTAAAAGAAAACAAGAAAAACGCAACCAGGTATGATTATATCATAACGGATCGCAAATGCAACCCTCCCGATCGCATGTGATTATTGATTTGTAGTATAAATTGATATCGATCGATATCAAACGGATGTGCATATTTTGCGCTCTTAGCAGTAATACTCTGAGAAATGAAAGATACTTTTCTATTGTGCCGTCGATGAGCATAGTTTAATCCGGAATCGATCATGCGTAGTATGCCGGGATCGGGGGTCGAACCCGAGACCTTCGGATTTCTCAGACTTTCACGTTCTTATGAGTCCGACGCTCTACCAACTGAGCCACCCCGGCAGTCAATATCAGGAAACTGTCTCTGGCGTGGTTTCAGGTGCGGGTTCCGGTGGAGATTCTGTTGCAGTTCCAATGCCAAGAACCTCTGATTTCCTGATCTCTATCTTCTTAATTGGGTAAATGTCCTTAGCTGCATCGACTATCTCATTCGCAATATCTTCGCCTATTATATACCTGGAAAGGTCCTGGAAGTTCATTGTGTTTGTCTTTTCGTGCAGGAAATCCTCGGTGACTTTCCTGATTGAAGCCCTCTTCGAGCTGGTAAGCTTCCCGTCTGTAACGACAACAATCTTAGCCGCCACGGTAAAGCCGTCTGTTGTCTTGATATTTGTAATGATATCTATCCTTTCCTTCCTTCTCCTTACCATTCTCCTGATGTAGTCATCGCTTATGCTATGCCCGAGAAACATTGTCTCGCATTTGGTTCCCTGGCAGGACACGACCCTGAATATGATCTTTGCGCCTGATTTCTTGAAGTTGCCGGTAAAATCCGAAACAGGGACTTCTATGTTTCGTCCTATCATGTCATTTTCCCCGTTAGCAGGGGTAAGTGTAAGCTCCTTGCCGCCCAGATAACTGGGTGCGACTAGGGTGTACCATGATTTCTCTTTCCACTTGTCCTTTCCCTTCTTTTGACCCTTTTCCGTTGCCATTAAATCCCTCTAAACTCCATTAATATGAAGCGTAACAGCCACCTAATAGTGAAACTGAATTAAACCTTTCTGTTTTAAGGTTGCGGATGTGTGCTCAAGGGGTTATGCTAGCCAATTTCCGTCCCGTTTCCCTGTCCGTTGCATGAATCATTCCGCTTCAATTTCTCCATTGCGTTTGATGCATGATCGGTTTTATACCGCAAGTTGCTCCATGCGCAAAAAATGAGCATGCCAGCTTTCCGGTGGGAAAAGCCGAAAGAAATTATACAGATAACCGAATACAGAGTAGCTTAGCAACTTGGCGTTAATAGCTAGTTTCCGGGAGAAATCTGTCATTGTCCTCCAACCTGTTCAAAAAGATATTGTGGGTGTTCGATCCCCTTCTATTCAGCTTCAAATACATCTCAAGAAAGAAATGGGCACTGTATGCTGTCATTATAGCAGCAATAATATCAACAATTGCAAGGCTGTACGTGCCACTCCTCATAGGGGATTCGGTTTCATCCATAGAAAACCTCGACCTGCGCGGACTGGAGTACTTTGCAATACTCATAATTGTTGTAACAGCCATTTCCGCGGCATTCCAGTTCATCGTGAACTATGGCTCGCAGTTCATCGGCCAGACCTACTCCTTTAACCTGAGGAACAATGTATTCAATCATCTTGTCAGAAAGAGTTTCTCATTCTTTGAGGGCCAGACTACCGGTGATCTGCTTTCGAGAACAACCATGGACATCGAGGCATCCAGGAATTTCATTACCTCGACGCTTTCCCAGCTTATCCCAACAATCTTCATGATTGTGTTCGGCCTGTATTTCCTCCTGACCATAAATTGGGTATATGCTGCCGTTTTCATCCTGTCAGTTCCACTTATGGTCTATATCGGTATGGTGTTCCAGCGAAAGCAAAGACTTCACTGGAGAAGCATCAGGGGTTACTATGGACGGATGAACGAGGAGCTGCAGGAGAACATAATAGGCCAGAGGACCATCCGCGGTTTCTCCGCAGAGGAATGGGAGATATCCAAGTTCATGAGCACCACGGACAGCTATTACCAGGAATATGTCCAGGTCGCAAAACTCAGGGGGCTTTACAACAATCTCCTGCCTCTGGTGCTGGGCGGCGCGGCAACGGTAATCCTTATCTACGGAGGGTACTCCTCACTGATCTCCAGTGCGTCCGTTGGTCCCCTCGTCGCAGCAATTAACATATTTACGCTGGTCAGCCCGTCGGTAAGTTCCATCGGCAGGCTCATTGTTTTCTCTGAGAATGCAAGGGCTGGGATCCAGAGAATAAATGACGTAATCTCTGAAGAGTATGTGGAAAAGCTGGACAGGGGTGCCGGCGCTCCCCTGTCATCCGATCTCGAGTTTGAAAACGTCTCATTCTCAAGAGGGAACAGGAAAATATTAGATTCATTGAGTTTCTCGATTTCAGGCGGGGAATTCGTAGGCATTACTGGCAAGACCGCCACGGGAAAGAGCACTCTTGTAAATCTTATGCTGAGGTTCTATGACCCTGACTTCGGGTCAATAAGGATTGGTGGTGTAGATATCCGGAGCCTGCCCCTCACCGTACTTCGGCGCATGATTTCCATCGTTCCCCAGGAGATCACCCTGCTTTCTGGCACAATAAGGGAAAACATAGCCTATGGTTCTCCCGGGGCATCCATGGACGAAATACGGTCTGCGGCAGACATTGCAAATATCTCAGCATTCATAGAAACGCTTCACGAAGGTTACGACACTCTCGTTGGAGAGCGCGGAATAACGCTCTCCGGAGGGCAGAAGCAGAGGATTGCAGTCGCGAGAGCAATTCTGGGAAAACCTCAGGTGCTAATACTGGACGACTCGACCTCAAGCGTTGATCCGGAGACGGAACTGGAAATGTTCAGGATGATAAAGAGCAGCCTGAGGGGAATGACGGTGATAAATGTCACGCACAGGCATTCCGCAATGAAATATGCTGACCGCGTGTTCAAGCTTGATCATGGATCAATCACGCTTCTGCACGATGAATCAGGCATGCAGGATGCGTCTGGAGTATCACGGATTCCAGGAGAGGAGGGAGATCCATCTGCCTAAACTGCAGACATACGACGAAACCGAGGACCAGTATTTCGGGAAAATAGATACGCGGGGCAGCCTGGAGAGGCTAATCCGGGACATGTTCTCCTTCAGGAATGACAGCAGGCAGGTGATCATAACAGTATTTGTAACTGCAGTTGCAGGAACACTGTATCCACTTTCCCTGGGCCTTGCCATCAACAGCATCCTTTCACGTAATTCAGCGGGACTGGTATTCTACGGCATCCTGTTCCTGCTGCTATATATTGTACAGTTCTTTTCAAACCGGATAAGGACAATCTCTTCGACGAGAGTCGCCCAGTCGACGATTAAGTCGCTGAGGGACAGGGCGCTTGGAAATCTTCAGAGAGTTCCCCTGAAGTTCTTCGGGAACGTCAAGACGGGTTACCTGATAAGCAGGATCACCAATGATGGAGAAGCCCTGAGCGAGTTCCTGACATTCCAGCTTCCACAGGTTATTTCAGGGATTTCCACGGTCGTAATCTCCATCTCCATAATGTTCTATCTGGACTGGAGGCTGACTCTGTATGCCCTCATTGCAATTCCTGCGCTGATTGGATTCACCTTTGCTATTCAGCCAAGGGTCAGGAGAAATTATCTCGGAACAAGGCGGACCATTGCTGCCATAACCGGAAATCTCAGCGAGAACATAAATGCAATCAGGCTCATCAAGTCCTTCGGAGCGGAGGACAGGACGGCAGAACAGTTCAGCAAACTGAACGGAAACAACTACAGGTCAAACATGAAGGCCCAGCGTCTTTCCTCTATCTATGGCTCAATCATCAGGGTGATTGAGGCAGCAGGCATAACCACAGTGATCATAGCGGGAGGGGTGCAGCTTGTGTCCGGCCTTGTGACAATCGGGATAATGGTCGCGTTCGTGGTGTATCTGCAGGAATTTTTTGACCCGGTTGTGCAGCTTTCGCAGACATACACGTCCTACCAGTCCGCAATGGTTGGCGTCGGGAGGATCTATGCCATAATAGACACTGAAGGGGAGAAGGCAGAATTCAGGGGAAGTATCAGCGCTGGTTTTGGCAAATCCATTGACATTAAGGACATGTCCTTCTCTTACGGCGATGAGAATGCGATCGATTCAATAAGCATGTCAATCCCCAAGGGATCAAAAATAGGGGTTGTGGGTCACACTGGGGCGGGAAAAACAACTCTGAGCAACATAATCATGAAGTTCATTGACACCACGGGCGGTTCCGTGACCATTGACGGTCTGGACCTGAGGTCGATTGAGACCTCGTCGTACAGAAAGCTGATAGCACCGGTTCTGCAGGAGCAGTTCCTGTTCAGGGGATCCATTTACGATAACGTGATATTCAACCGGCCTGACATTTCCCGCGAGACAGTAGACAGGCTTTCCGTTTCATTTGGCTTCGACGCAATTTTCGCAGGGATGGATCACGGACTGGATACAAGCATAGGGGAAATGGGGCGGAATCTGTCGGAAGGCCAGAGGCAGGCAATCTCAATCATGAGGGCACTGGTGCGGGAACCGGAAATTCTTGTCATGGATGAGCCGACTTCACAGATTGATCCGGAATCCGAGAGGGTAATCATGGCTGCGCTTTCAAAATATCTGGCTGGGCGCACGCTCATCCTAATCACCCACAGATTTAGCATGATCTCGCTGGTAGACAACATAATAGTTCTGGACCATGGACGGAAGGTGGAGGAGGGAAAATTTGAGGAACTGCTTAAGTCAGGCGGGACATTTGCGAAGCTCTACGGTATCCAGACAGAAGTGTAGCGCCTAAAGTATTCTGGCGCTTTTTATAAAAATCTTATTCTGTGGCCTGTCGTTTCTATCTGTCTTGGCTTTGCTGATTGCGTCCACAACCTCCATTCCACTCGTTACTTTCCCGAAGACCGGGTGCTTCTTGTCAAGGTAATTATTGTTGACTACGTTTATGAAGAACTGGCTACCCCCAGTGTTCGGTCCAGCGTTTGCCATGGATATAGTACCGCGGTCGTTTCTGTTTTCTTTGCCGAATTCATCCTTTATATTATAGCCGGGTCCGCCCATCCCTGTGCCGGTCGGATCGCCACCCTGTATCATGAAGTCCGGTATAACGCGGTGGAATACAGTTCCGTCGTAGAACTTCTTCTCAACCAGTTTCCTGAAGTTGCCCGCAGTAATCGGCATGGTTTCCTCAAAAAGTGCTATCTCAATATTTCCAACATTGGTTTCGAGCAATACGGTAGACATTTTATTCGTCCCGTAAATGGCAATTCTCTTATCTAATTTTTTGGATGGCGGATTCGAAAAAAATTGGCGATCAGGACTGCTTGAAAGAGTCAAGCCTCTTGTACAGCTCGTCAAGCTTTCCATTGATCTCCTTGATGTTCTCCGATATCCTCGGTATTGCAGCAGTGTAAAGGGATTCCATGTGGTCCACGATCCTGATCAGGTATTCCAGGCGCGTCTGCAGCACCTCAATGGCGATGGAAAACTCCTGGTTGGGATTGCCCAGAGGCGAAGATCCTTCCGAGGCTTTGGAACTAGCCATGCTCTTTAGGGCATCCTGCGGTATTTCAAAATCCACGGAATGTGGGTATTTTATTGCCATGAAATCCGGCAGTTTCATGCCTTTCTGCTGGGCAGCAACGCAGTCAGCCCTCTCCAGGTTCACCCATGATCCGTTGATGAATATTACTCTCATGCTTATGGAATCACAGTTAGGTCCCTCAAAAAGCTTGATCTTCTCCGCCAGCCTGCCCTTTATGTTGGCATACACGGAAAACGGATACTTGCTGTGCATTTTCCAGATTTCATCCTGCAAAGCAAGGAGACTTCTATACCGGTTTATGCTGTCGATCCTGGCCAGCATCCTGTGGTAGTCATCAGTCTCTCGGGATTCCACGGTTGAAATTCCGCAATGAATATAAAGATTTATGTCTGTATATTTTACAGTATCATTAGGTCGGTGTAAGGCTTGAGTTTCATGCTTTTCCCTCGCTTGCCACTAGGAAGATATTTTTATGCTGTATAGATCGGGTAAGCAATCTAGGCATAATCTGTAGCATTTTTTCTATAAGTCTCCGGTTTGGATGAAAAGGTTCCACAGACCATAATAATTGGAAAAATATCATCCTTCCATGATCACGGAGGAGTGAAATTGTTTCAAAATAAATTATGTGAAAAATATTTCAGGCGGAAACATCCTCCAGCTTCCTGGAGGTTGCAATCGGCCCAAGAAGGGCAATCAGTCCTGCAATCAGTCCGGTTACTCCAATGAAGGTAAACCCGAAGAAGAATGAATAGGATACAACCAGGACGGGAAGGAACAGGGCTCCAACTGCCCCTCCAATATGGCCAAGCCCATCACTCAGGGCAAAACCTGATGTCCTGGCTCTGGTCGGGAAAATTTCCGCCGTGTATGAATAGGCGACCTGCAGATAGGATCCCAGCGCAAGAGATGCGAGGAAAGTTCCAGCATATATGACGGCAACGGAACTGAGGGAACCGAAGAGTACCATGCTTATGATCCAAATTATGGTATACACAAATATCAGATACTTTCTTTCTACCTTATCTGCCAGGATTATCGATATTATTGCGCCAACCGGATACCCGATGGCGCCTATTGCGATGAATCCGATGGATGAAGACACCGTATAGCCAGCGTCGCTCAGCAGGGTGGCTGCGTCTCCCAGGAAACCATAATTTCCTATATACCAGAAAAACCAAAGAGAAATTGTTATTGCGAGTCTGGTCGAATACGGCTTTCTAAAGAGATACGACGTTGGAAAACGTCCAAAATCAGTCTCAACGGTAATCGGCTGGCTTTCAAGAAGGGCGTTCTTTTTCTTCGCTACAAGCTCCATCCGATCTATTATGGCTTCTGCCCTGTCGTATTTCTTGTTGTTAATGAGCCATCTCGGAGATTCCGGCAACTCGAATCTTAACAGGAGGGCAATAACCGCTATTACTCCACCTATGACAAATAGCCATCTCCAGCCTGTAAAATAGACCGGAACTAACGATAACGCAATGAATGGTGTTACAGCCTGTCCCATGATACCAACAAGAAACGTAATCACGGAAATTCTCCCTCTTGTTGCAGCTGGCGCGAACTCTCCTATGTATGTTGACACAAGATTCAGGTCAGCCCCTACACCCATTCCCGTGATGAATCTCCAGAAAGAAAGAGTCACCATGTTCGTGGAAAGCGCGTCGCCGAAGGATCCAATCGCCGTGAGCAGCATCGTTATAAGCATCATATTGAAACGTCCATACGAATCTGATAGCGTTCCAATAACGTAAGATCCAACCGCATACCCGATTAAGCCAACGGAAAGTGCTACAAACAGAACCTCCGACCCGGACAGGTTGAACTGTGTTTTTATAGTGGTCATCGCAAAGCCAATATCGGAAATATCATAGAAAACGAAAAAGTACCCCATCCCAATTATACCAAGCAGGTATATGGGTAGTGACCATGTATTGATCCGGTTCAGTCTTGCAGTCAAAGTGGATGCTTCATTATCCATGTCAAAACATACACCTATATAATATTAAAAAATTTCTACAAGATGTAAAGTAGGTTGCATAGACTCCTGATAGATCCAGATTAATCAGGGCAAGAGAATGCAAACTGGCTGGATAATTTGCTTTCTTGCATCGGTTATTGCATAGGTATGAACCCGTAACATTCTTTGGTAAAAGAATTTCAGCCCGGATTGAGCGTGGAAATCCTTAGTCATTCCATTTTTCCCCGGGAAATGTTGATTGATCAGGTTTTTGTCGAAAAAGTCAACGAAACAAAAATATTTTAGTGATGAGCATAATTCCAATTTCAGGTGAATTGAACTGGCAAAAGTTGAGAGGGGAACGGAAGCTTACATTATAGATGCAAAGAGAACACCCATAGGGAAACGCAACGGGAAACTAAAGAACAAGCACCCCGTGGATCTCCTGGCGGACCTGATGGTAAACGTTGTCGGGAAAAACAATGTTTATGATTCACTGATCGATGATGTCCTGATCGGCTGCGTGACGCAAAATGGAGAACAATCGACAAATATAGCAAGAAACGCGTGGCTATCTGCAGGGTTCACGGAGAGTGTTCCTGCGACGACGATAGATCGCCAGTGTGGGTCCAGCCTGCAGGCAGCAACTTTCGCAGCATATGGGATAATGTCCGGAAACTATGACATTGTTGTTTCCGGAGGAGTGGAATCAATGACGCGCATCCCAATGTACAGCAATTTCAGGGATGGCTTTTCTCCGCTTACTTCCAGTCTTAAGGTGAGATACGGCATTAACAGTGGATGGTTCAGCCAGGCAACTGGCGCTGAAATGATTGCCCGCGAATGGGGCGTTACCAGGGAGGAGATGGACAGGCTTGGAGAAAGGAGCCATAAGCTTGCATTCAGG
>JAJYUG010000041.1 GCA_021792655.1 Thermoplasmata archaeon
CATCGAAGAAGATTTCAAGAATGTCAGCAAGCGAAATCTCGGAAGGATCAAAGGATACCTTGACCACCTCAGCATGCCCTGTTCTTCCCGTGCAGACTTCCTCATACGTTGGATTAGGAACAGTGCCCCCGGAATAGCCCGACTCGACCTTCTCTACTCCGCGGACTTCGCTGAACACAGCCTCTGTGCACCAGAAGCAGCCACCACCCAGGACTATTGACTCCATCTAACTTTCCTCTCCTTCCTCAATGAACTTCATTGATATTGAGTTTACGCAGTGCCGGGTGTTCTTATTTGTAAAACCCTCTCCATAAAAAACGTGTCCCAGATGTGCACCACAGTTTGCGCAGAGTATCTCTGTCCGGACCCCGTCCGCATCGACAGATCGCTTGACGGCACCGGGTATTTCAGAATCAAAACTTGGCCAACCGCAATGGGCATCAAACTTATTTTCTGACCGGTATAAAGGTGAATTGCATCTTCTGCAGACGTAAGTTCCCTTCGTGAAATTATCTTCATATTCACCTGTAAACGGAGGCTCGGTACCTTTGTAAACAATAACCCTTTCCTCCGCTTTGGTCAGCTTATTCCAGCCCATTTTCTGTATAATATGCAGGATTATTTAATCATTATCAATTTAAGCAATGACGGCTCTGGAGCCCAGCAACTACACTATAAACTTCCAGAGAGGTCATAATCAAAACTGTAAAGACAGCCTGGTGATAAGAACAGTATTCTACCTAAGTTCATCACTCAAGACGCCTCTTTCGACATAGTATATGCTTTTAAAAATGCGGAAATTAAAAATCAATGGAGCATAATCATGGTGATTAACTTCCTGATCCTGGAATATTTTTCAGGAAACATGGAGATAACGAGATCATGATTTTCCCTGCTGAATATCCTTATGTATCGGGCTGTTGCAGAATATACCAGAAATCCAAGGACTATGTACATAACTATGAAGAAATTGTTATAGCTTACTATCCTGGTAAAAACCTCCGAAATAAACCATACAACAGCAAACATAACTGCAGAAGAGACCCAGATTTTCAGCATTCCTATTATGTCGACGCCTGCGACTTTCTCACGGACTGCAAAGAAAGCCATTACCGAAAAGTTTGCGGCATATACTGATGAAAACCCAATTGCAGCTCCTATAAGGCCAAATTTTGGGATAAGCAGTATGGACAGCACAACGTTTGCTGTAAGGGAAGCAATGCTTGCGTAGATAAACAGATGAGTTTTCCTTACAGAAGCTACCGCCTGGGTGAATATATTCTGGGAAACGAATACTGCCGATAGGACCATTATAATCGCAAGAGGTACGGCTCCACCTGCGTAATTTGACCCTCCCAGCAGGAAAATTACCTCAGGAGCAAGCGCAGCGATGCCAAGTGCCGCGGGTACGTAAACAGACGAGAGGAGAAGCGAGGATGCCTTCACGTTCTCTGAAATGTCACTCTTGCGTCCAACAGCGAAGAGGTAGGAGAACTTAGGCAGGAGCATGTTGTTGAATGGTACAGCAAGAAACCCTATGCTGCTGGCAATCAGGAGAGCAAAATTGTACACACCCAGTGAAGAAAGAGAAAGTAAACCGGTAACTATGAACCTGTCCGCATACGCGGCTCCGTACCCGATTATGCTCGAAAGGAGGATGGGAAATGAATACTTCATAATGACATTCGTTCTAGTTCCAGCAGACTTGCGAGTGGCAAGGTACCTGTTGACTGTTTTGAACACCACAAGAGATTCAAGAAAAACTCCAAGAAAAATACCGAATATCCACCCAACCACAATTGCGTCCAGGTCTCTCAGGTAGAGGGCCATTCCGATGGCTCCAAAGTAGTAGACGCCCCATATCACTGAATTTATCAGCGCGGACACACGAAAGTTCTGAAGGCCCAGAAGGGATCCATTTAGAACGCCAAAAAGAAGATTTCCAAGTAGGTCAATGCTTAGCAACCGGACCAGCCCGGAATACTGCGTATTGTGCAGGAATATTATTGAAACATCAGTGCTCAGGAATACGAGCGCGAGGGTGCCGAGAATGGCAAAAATAAATCCCCAGAAGATTATCTTGTATATAGTCCACCTTGCAGCATGAAAATCGTTCTTTCCTATATGGTATGATATGAAATGCTGGGCAGCAGACCCCAGGCCAAAGGAAAACACTATACTGAAAAGCCCTACAACGGCAAGGAAGAACGCAATTGCTCCCACGGCCGTTGTAGTAAACAGTCTTACAATAATTATATAAAAAATGGCACCGGAGAATAGCTGAACCCCGGATCCGGTGAACTGGAATATTGCATCGATTCCAGTGGAGTGTTCGTGGCTCAGCGTTGACATTGTGCTCTTGTATCATAGTATAAAAATAAATTTATTGGTCTCCCCATCGTCAAAAAATCAGTTTTTATCTGAAGTTTTTCTGTGCATCCTTTCTTTATTTATGCTATAAAAATATAGGATGTCTCAAAGAAAAACGAAAAAAGGTTTAGTGAGGAGTGTTGCCTCTAGTTATAGGTATGATCTGGAAAAATTTACGATAACATTCTCTTTTATCACCATATAATGACAGCGGTAGGGCCTGCTAAGAAAAGTGATTTGCAATTGATACTGGAAATTTATAATCAAGAATCCAGGATCGGCTAGCGACCTTGGAAGAAGATGCCAAAGACATAGTATACATGAAACAATGGTTTGATAATCACTCCAGTCGTTATTCCACGCTGGTAGCCAAAATTCATCCCGGTGAGATTGGAGGTTGGGCTTCTTTGAATCCTCACTTGGATAGGTGCGCGTACTCCGGAGTTGTTGATCTTTCCGTTTATATATGACGCGAATTATGTGGTGTGGGTCCAGGCAGCTTATTGTTGCCTGATCTGGAACGAGTTGCAAAGACCAACGGTTTTCACGAAACTGTCCTCACGACATGCCCATTTAATCTTTCAGTGCAGGGTCTCTATCGTAAAATGGGTTACCGTTGCGTGGTGATATTTGAAAATCAGGGAAAGCTAGATGGTTATTTTGTCGATGTCAAGGCAATGGAAAAATTGTTGTAAAACTATGTTACTCACGAGATGGAATTGTTTCTTGACTACTTTTAGAAATGAGGTCTCAGGAAATGAAATTGGTTGGAAATTCTAATCTAAATACCGCTAAGTGAGAAGATAGACCAAGTGTGATTTTGAAGTCGGTGGTTCTGCTACCAAGTATATCAAGCATATATCTCTCTATTACGAAGTGCGGAGGGCCGGATTCGAACCGGCGGACCCCTACGGGAATGGACCCTAAATCCATCGCCTTTAACCTAGCTCGACAACCTCCGCCCAGTTATAAGGGATTAACCGGCAATATATGAAAGATGCTGAATTTTGTTGAAGGATGAGAAAATGATCTTTCTCTCAGTTTGAATTGCGGGAGAAATTAGGATCAGCTCTCCTTTCAACATTTTCAGTGAATAATCGTAAATAACTGTAAATAACGTTTGAAAGCAAATTTCTGTTGCGAGAACTCAATGGTTTGTCCAACCATTAAGTTCTTTTTAGTGATTCTAAAAATTTTTATAACATCAAACTGTTAAATGAATAGTGAAACTTAGAGATACCACTGTTGCTGTATTTCACGCAGGAGTTATTATCTTAATAGGGCTCATTTTAGTTTCGTTGATTTACACTCCACCTCACTCTTAGTTAAACCCTTTGTTGATAGGCACATAAATTGGAATAGGCCTTTTATTGAATGCCATAAACCTGTTGCGTATCGCAATAAAGCACATCAGGATAAACAGATCTTTTTAAATCAATCATTGGCCCAACTCATAAAATATGGTTGCATAACGCTTTTGAGTATCGATAATATATTTTTATGTGTTATAAGTGGTACGCAGGATTTTAAGGATCAATTATCATTGTTCATGTTTAAAATTGGTGCGGTCTCATTTTGGTAGTGGGCATATTTTCCTCCCTATTGGTTCCCAGTAACCCCCTTTATTTGAATGGTAGTGCACTAGCTAATTTTGGATTTTGGCTCATAGCATTCTTCCGGATATTTGGATCCATACTTCATATGGGGCAGAGGATGCCATCGACAAAAACAGAGTCAACCGATTCCTGGATTTTGACATGGCTCAATATCACGAAAATAAACGATTAGGCCAATTCATTTTTGAAAATTGAAAAGTCCTTCTGACTCATTGTCCAACCCTTTAAAATAACTGATTAAATAACATTTATAAATAATATCATATGGTTAAAAACCTGCACGAGAGAGAAGAGATAATCAAACTTACCTATGGATAATGTATATATTTAAGTTATACATATAACACCCATATGGAAAAAAAGACGACGGTTGGACCAAAGGGCCAAGTAGTTATCCCCAAGGATATCAGAGATAAAATTGGAATCAAGGAATACTCCGAAGTTATTGTCGATGTCATGGATGATTCAGTTATAATAAGAAAGCTCAAACCTGAATCAGTCACGTACGTGGACTATTATTGCACAACTTATTCAAAGAAACTAACTAAGAAAATTGATATTGAGAAAATAACAGAGGAACAGTATGAAAGGAACATTCTACATTGATTCTAACGTTTTCTTATATCCAGTTCTTTACAACGATCTCAAAGAGTCTGAAACAGCAATAGACATTCTATCCCAAATAGAGGGAAAAGATATTCAAGCCTATACCTCGACTTTAACTTGGGACGAGGTGTCTTATGTTGTTGAACGAACGTTGGGAAAAACTGATGCTATTGAAGTCGGTAAGAAGTTCCTTAACTTTCCATTCTTGAGATTTATACCCGTAGACGATGAGATCATCAGAAGAAGCCAAGTTATCCGTGAAAAATACAATCTGAAACCACGAGATTCAATTCATCTGTCTTGTGCGATCGGACGGAAGATATCGGAAATAATAACGGACGATGCAGATTTTGATGACATTAAGGAGATCAAAAGAATACCTGTTAAGCAGTGAAATTGTTTGATCCCAATGTCCCTTTGACCGAGTTCCACAACCTCCGCAATGGTATTCTACATTTAAGGAGAGTATATTAAAAGTATTCAAAATTGGTTGAGTTGAAGCAAATCTTCTTTCTCTTGATTTTGAATGTAGTAGGAACCCGGGTTAATCTTAGAAGTAAATTTTTTTGTAATAAGTGTAATACAAATTGGGAAGTGTAATTAGTTAGAGATTTTTGAATTAGATCACCTAGAATCCATGGAGATAATAAGAGTAGTGTGCGAGAAAATGTGAATATCATTTCTCATTGGTTTATTTCTGAAACATAGCGCGACAACAACTTGTCTGCGTATCTTTTCAACAACATGATTATTCCTGCCCACACAAGTAGCCAAACTCCATACACAAAGAAGTATGCAACCCACTGGGCTGATGAGTACTTTGTGCCAAGGTAAAATGTCAGAATAATGTAGATAATTCCAGCTACTGCAATAACTGTTGCATCAAGAAGTGGATAAGGGAACATAGCCTTTCTTGTTGAATTATCCTTTATTTCTTTGTATCCGACATGAATGCCCTGAACTTTCATAACCAACAGGACAATAGCACTTTAAATCAAACTAATAAAAAGATCCACTGAATGTCACAAATACACTTCAAATGCTGAGAAAATTACAAAAAAAAGGTTCTATCACAGCAAAGACAGGAAATCACTTCAATCTGGGGCTATATCCTATCCCTGTCAATATTCTTTGCTGCATTATGATTAATATTAACATAATGTATATAAGAATTTTTTATGCTCTTGACTTCAGTCCAAATTTGATTCCGAGCTCGGAAATAAATAAAAAAAAATGGGTTAAATGTCAATTAGTAAGCGGAGATTAGAAGCAAAATAACAATTGAAGTACGGTAGAATCTGCCAATCAATATATCCCAAAAACTATCTTTATGGCGTCAAGGATAACCTGAAATTCCTCTTCCGTCACTCTGCCGATGTTTCTAATTAATCTTGTCTGTGATACTGATCTCAATTGGAACAAATCCACAACAGATCTCTTGGATAATTTGTTGAGCCCATCGGGAGATAACTCTACCATCCAGGGCACCGAGTCATAATGTGTTTTATAATCTGTTATTGGGGCAATTACCTTCAATGGCAGAATCCCAATCTCGTTGCTGCTTGTAATCACGCAAGGCCTTGTTTTTGTGATCTCCACACCAACTGTTGGCGAGAGATTTACCAACCAGATTTCTCCTTGTTTCAACTCTTTCCCTCAATCCACAAAATCCTGGGAATCCAGAGAGTTCAGAGAAGTCAGATCCTCGTCAGACTCATAGTATTTTCTTAGTTCTCTTGCCTTCTCAACAATTTCCTTTTTCTTGTCGTTGATAGCTTTCTCCCTGACAGCCGCAGCCAGAAACTCAGACTTATTTTTCTTAGTCTTAAGAATTTCAGATACGTCATCAGGTACAGTTACATTGAGTCTTTGAGTTGCCACACATAAATATGTGTATTAACTATACATACTTTTTGGTGTTTATAAAATTTGTTGAACTATCTTTACAAGAAAATGTCTAAATGACTATTTTGGAGAAAGATACTTTCAAAATTCCTAAAGACAGAATTTTCATTCAATTTTTGCTTCATTTCTATAGCTCGTTGTGGCGTCATAATTGTTGGACAAATCAGTCAGAAGTGCTTCCAGAAGCAAGTCATACCCTAAATCCATCGCCTTTAACCTGGCTCGACAGACTCCGCAAGTAAATGTTGGATTATTCTGGAATATATGAAACATACTGATTTTTTGATAAGAGGGGGAAGGTATCTCTCTTAGTTTATATTATGGAAGTGAGTTGCATTATTCAGGGAGTAAATTTTTTTTGTGAATAATGGTAAATAATGGTTAACAAAGTGGGAGGAATTGCGGCACCCTTTTATACATTGATTTTTTATAGCCATATTGTGATCAAGACCCTCCAGATAAAGCTGCTTCCAGATGATGATCAGAAACAAGCGATTATCGATACCTTCACCAGGTTCAACGAAGCATGCAACTTTGTCTCCAGGACAGCGTTTGAAAAGAAGCTGTACAACAAGGTTTTCCTCCAGAGAATCGTGTACAGGGACATCAGGGGGAAGTTCGATCTTGCCGCACAGCTTGCCATCAGGGTCATTGCGAAGGTTGTGGAGACCTATAAGGCTGACAAAGATCATTTCCATGAGTTCAGGGATTACGGTTCCATAGTATATGATCAGAGGATACTGAGCTTCAGGGGAATGAATCAGGTCAGCATCAGTACTACAAAAGGAAGAATACTAATACCCATGACCATTGGAAAATATGGTCAAATACCCCTTGAAAGGATCAGGGGTCAGTGTGATCTTGTCAGGAAAAACAAATTGTTCTATCTCATGGTTGCCGTTGAAGTCCCGGAAGAGCCCACTGTTGAGCCAGAAGATATCATCGGCGTTGACATGGGCATCGTCAATATTGCGGTGGATTCCTCGGGCAAATACTACTCCGGTGATCACATCAGGGATGTGAGAGATCACAATGCTGATCTCCGTTCCAGACTGCAGGCCGTGGGAAATAACCATGCGAACAGGAAATCTGCAGGGAGGCATTTGAAGAAACTCTCCGGGAAGGAGAGCAGGTTCGCCAGGAACACCAACCATGTGATATCGAAGGAGATCGTTCAGAAAGCAAAAGGCACCTCTTCTGCCATTGCCCTCGAGAATCTCGAAGGCATAAGGATGAGGACAACCGTTAGGAAAGGTAACAGGTATATCCACAATTCGTGGTCTTTCCACCAGCTCAGGTCATTCATCGAATACAAGGCAAGGGAAGCGGGCATTCCCGTCATCGCTGTTGATCCCCACAACACCAGCAGGGAATGCCCCAATTGCCATGCCATAAGTAGGAAGAACAGGCCTGAACGATCCCATTTCAGATGCATTTCCTGTGGCCTTGAGGGTGAAGCTGATTTCATCGCATCCCTCAACATCAGGAACAGGGCTGCTGTCAACCAGCCTATTGTGGCGGGTGCTATTTTTGATCAGACGATCCACCCAGCTGCAAGCCAACGTGCTTCAGCCGTTGGTAGTTGACATCTTCCTGAGACTCGCTTTCTTTACCACCCTGTGGCGTGCGTATCTTGCCAGGTATGAAAGCATCGACGAAGAACAGCCTCTGTATCCTTTCAGGAATCCTGTCATAAACAGCAGAAATCACTTTTCCGGCGAAGCTGTGCCCCACAAGTATCACGTCATGCAGGTCCTCAAATGAGATCAGATTGACCACATCCTCGACCGCAGTTTCGATGCCATATTCTCTTCTTGCCAAATGGACACGGTCCCCCATTCCCGTTAGCGTTACGGGGTAAACGGAATTCTCCAACTTCTCAAGAGCAGGTGTTATTTTTCGCCATACCCAGGATCCCAGCCAAGCTCCCGGTACCAGCACAAATGTGGTCATGGACATTATACTCCATCAATGGTATTTATATTTTGTATTATTTGATTCCACGCATTCTTTAACTGATCTTTGCCAGATCTACCCTGCAGGACATTTGATCTAACCGAAAAGATTTCTTATATTCATATCCAATGAAGAAGTGCATGGATAACCTTGAACGTCTCTCAAAATATTCAATTTCATCGCCCGGTGACGTATCCTTCCTGATAATCAATTACACTGGCGACCAGTTCAGCCGGATATTCAGCAAGATGGAATTCGTTACAGCCATAAGATATGTTTCTGAGGCCTCCAGGAAGTTCTCCATACCTGTAATCTATGCAAGCAAGGAGATTTCCGGAAACTCCCCCATAAGAAGTTACTTGAATGAGAAGCTGGAGAAAAGATCACGGTTCCTGCCCGCTATGTCTGCCTATGACGAGAGATTCAGGGAAGGGTTCATCAGATATCTCCCTTCCGGTGACAAGGTAATTAGGGTTACCAGTGAGGATGCTTTCAAAAGTGATGAAGTCAGGATCGCCCTCGATCATTATGGAAGGAGAGCTGTGTATATCTGTGGCTTCCGCACGGAGGTTGAGGTTCACATGACTGCCCTTTCTTGCCTTTCCAATGGTTATTTTCCGGTTGTAGTGTCAGATGCCACTTCGACTTTCTCGGAACGATCTTTCTATTCTGCCCTGGATAGCATGTCACAGGTTGTAGAGGTCATAGATACCAGAGATTTAATTAAGCTTTGGGGAGATATTGATCAGGCATGAACCATCCAAAAATTGTGCTGATTGGCGGGATTCCAGGCGTTGGGAAAACCAGCATTGCTGGAGAGATAGCAAAGGCACTCGACATAGACATCGTCCTCTCAGGAGATTACCTTCGTGAATTCATAAGACCATTCGGTGATTACGCCAAATTCTCAGTAATGTCAAAAAGCGTATACAATGCATGGACTTCATTTGGGGAGAGGAACAGGGAAAATATAGTCTCCGGGTTTCTGGCGCAGTCTAAGATTATGAATGCGGGCATCAGCGCCATTATAAGAAGGGCTGCTGGGAACGGTGAAGATATCGTGATCGAGCAGCTTCACTTCGTCCCGTCACAGCTTGGAAAGGACCTGATCAACCAGATTATACCGATTTACCTGTACATTCATGATATCGACATCCACCGTAATCGCCTCAGGGAGCGGGTAAACTTCACGCATGCAAACTCTCCGGGAGAAAGGCTGGCGGATCAGCTTGATACTTACAGGTTTATGATGGATTACTCCCTTGAAGAGTCAAGGAGTTATGGCATAAGAATCTTTGAGAGCAGTGATTACGGAAAAACACTGAAAGACGTACTGGCATTTGTTGAATCGGAGGCACGTGGGATTAATGACAAGCTTTAATGACATGGGCGAGACTTTGATCCACAGTCTTGAGCGAGATGGCATATTTCCGGAAATAGGGAGTTATGATCCGTCCCTTGAACCTGGAAAGATCACCTACGGGCTTGGTTATCCCATAACGGGAATAGAGAAATTCCTCGGGTATTCTGACAGGGTAATCAACATAGCGAATTTCCCATCGGTTTCTGTCACCACAGATTTCTCAAGGGCTCACGCGTTTTGCCAGAGCCTGGAAGAAGGCGGGAAGGATTCCGTTGTCCTTGACGGGCATTCAGATGATCGCTATACCCGCAGGTCAGAGAAGGCATTAAATTATTTCAAGTCCCTTTATGGCATCACCGGTTCATTCCGCTTCTTCATAGAGAGGGAAAGAAGATACGGGGAAGCAAAGGGACTTGGTGAATCAGCAGCAATTGCGAGTGCAGTTGCAAGAGCTCTTGTCACCAATGTCTTTGGGGATACGGCAGTCAGCGACGATCCATTTGTGAGTCGGTCAGCTAGGCTTGTGTCAGGTTCTGGAACCAGGTCCGTTGCTGGTGGCCTGTCCATGTGGATGTCCTACCCTTCAATCAGGGAAAAATTGTCAGTCGGGTTCAGGATCGGTAAGGACATCAACAAGATCTACATTGCTGCAGCTCCAACGGCATCTTTGCTGAGAACGGATGATGCTCACAGCCTGGCCCTCGATTCTCCTTTTTATGACAGATGGGGGCAGGGGAAGTTCGCATCTTGCGAGAATATTGCCAGAGGAAACGCCAGTCCCGAAGAAATAATGAGGTTGGCAGAGAAGGACTTTTACAGGATAAACGCGGTCTTGATGTCTTCAG
>JAJYUG010000042.1 GCA_021792655.1 Thermoplasmata archaeon
AGATATTGGAATGTGCCTATCTCCTATCTATTGGCACATATTTTACGTCAAGCTCCCCGGTGTAGTTGTCCAGGGGTCGGAAGAGCCTGTTGTTCTGCCAGTATTCGAAAAGATGGGCACACCACCCTACGACCCTTGCAGATGCGAACACAGGTGTAAATAGGTCAGAAGGCACGTCAATGCCAGTGTATAGTGGCCCGGAAAAGAAATCGATGTTTGGCCAGATTCCCTTGGTTTTGCTGAGTTTCTCCTCCATGAGCTTTTCAGCCCTGATGGCAATTTCCAGCAGTTTCTCTACTGACGGGTCGGTGGTTTTCTTCATGAATATCTTAAGGTAGTTGTAAACTATCTTCGCCCGTGGGTCATAGGCTTTATACACACGGTGACCGAACCCCATAATCCTCTGCTTGCCTGCAAGTGCATCCTCTATGTATTTCTCCGTATTGTCCGGTTCTCCTATGGCTCTCATCATCTTGAGCGCTGCTTCATCTGCTCCACCGTGAAGCGGTCCCCTGAGGGTCGAAATTCCGGCCACAACGGAGGCGTATACATCAGCAAGTGTTGATCCCGTCACAAGTGTGGAGAAAGTGGATGCGTTGCTTCCGTGCTCAGCGTGGAGTATGAACATGAGGTCAATGAGCTTTGCAGCCTCCTTGTCCGGTTCCCTTCCTGTAAGCATATATAGGAAATTTGCAGTGTGAGAAAGCTTTGCAAGAGGCCTGATAACAGGTTTTCCCTGTCTGTACCGGCCAATCATTGCAACTATGGTTGGCATCTTGGCAATGAGTTTGATCGCTCTCTCCTCATTTGCCTCCACGCTCTTGTCCTCCATGTCAGTGTCATAGGATGACAGGACGGAGACGCAGGTACGAAGGATATCATTGGGATGTGTACGGCCGGAAAATTCAGCCACAATCTCCTCGATGGCATCGGGAACCTCACGCTCATCGACCAGCTTCTTGACAAAAATCTCGTATTCAGATTTAGTTGGGAGATGCCCATGCAGAAGAAGGAAAGCAACTTCCTCATAATTTGAACTATCAGCCAGGGCTTCAATCGGGTATCCTCTGTACCAGAGCTTACCGTTCGTTCCGTCTATCTTGCACAACTTGGTGTCAGCTATGTATATTCCCTCAAGTCCCTTGCTTATAGTTACGTTAGTATCGGCCATGTCACCCTCATTACTGAAATATACTTATTATTTTAGGCTGATAAATAAGCCATAAGGGATATTCGGTCCCCTGAAGGTCTCATTTCCATCATCTTTTAAGCGACATATGCAGAAATCAGGAGCACAACCATGAATGTAACTATCATGTATACCATGTACCAGCCTATGGAACTGTTCATGACCCCCAGTGTGATCCTCCTGGCCATGTTTCTGTAGGATCTCGCAACCGCTATCATGGTATTCCAAAAAATGTCTACAACACTAACCGGCTGGCTTCCCGAAGTAACATGGGTTCTCAGGATGCGCCGAAGCATGAGCCTTATATTGCTGGAGTATGAATATGAAGTGTAAACAGTCAGATCTTGCCTGCCACCATTCCACGCAGGGACAGCCCTTTCCCTTGGTTTCCCAAATATAGCATATGCGAGCAGGGCAAATGCACCTATGACCACTGTAATATACAGCGGAGAGATAAGCCCAAAATCCGCTGGCCCAAATCTGGACTCTATCGTGAACCCATAGAACACCAGAGTCCCGGAAACGGATCCCTTCAGAACTGCCGGAAAGACAATGGGAGATGCCAGGAAAAGAAGTATGATGAGCGATCCCACGAGGAAGATGGCCAAACCTCCGGACCTGCTAGTTCGCGTTTTCGGATAGAGTTGGGTGAAGGATGACATTTTTATCATTGCACCAGCCGCCATGCCTTCACCCATGGCTATAACCGATCCGACCACAATTGCTATAATTCCTAAGAAGCCTCCGAGGTATGCTTCCATGAAGAAGGACTCAAGTAGCATCCACGTTGCCAGGCCTCCCAGGGTCGGAAAGAGGCCGGAAAGAGAGGCGAACGAGATTATGGATCCAGCGGAAACCCACCTGCCACTGCCCGCTGAAACCTGGCTGAAGTATTCACCCTTGGTTGACCCCACAGTAAGGAAGAGACCGGTCTTGCCAAGCGAGTGAGCAAATGAAAAAATTATGATGGTGAGGATAATGAATATCCTGAAGACGTCCTGTTGAACGATTAGCAGCAGACCCAGGGCTGAGAGAATGGATCCGTTGTTCTCTATTGTGCTGAACCCCCCAAGCATCTTCATGTTTTCGGCTATGTAAGCATATATTGAGGCAAACAGTACTGAAATCGACCCGATAGCCAGAAAAAATATACCTATTGCAATGGATTGCGGGCTCAGGGATATCAACCGGAATATCATGAAAACTCCCATAAGCGTCATCGTTGCACTCAGCATAGCGGAAGCATTTGCCGGAGCGTTTCCGTGGGCTATGGGCAACCATTCGCTGATCATGAATGGCGTAATCCCCATCTTTGTGATGCAGCCCAGCGAAATGAGCAGTAGCGGCGTATCATTGCCAACAGGGAGGAATGAGAAGGAGAACCCACCCTGCTGGAATATGGCGAAAACGGACCCTGCAATAATCAGTATTGTACTTATCTCGCTGAAAACCATGAAAACGTAGGGCGGGGTATGATCCCTTGAGTTCAACCCTATGATTGCATAGGAAGCTATGGACATCACCTCCCAGCCGGCGATGAAGATCAGGTAGGTTTGGGAGACAAGTATCATTGCCATCCCCATAACGGTCAGGGAGAACAGAGAGGAGAGCCACCTGCCATACTTCCTGTCATATTCCAGGGAGTAAATGGAAATCAGAATCCAGACGATGGAGGAGATCAGGATGAAATACGATTGGTAGTCAGAAGGCCTGAACCCTGCAACAATGAGGATAACGGAACCGGCCACAACGGTGATATAACCGGCCTTCCTGCTGATGACCGACAGCAATGCAGCGATGCCGAATATAATTACAGCAATGTACTGGTACATTCAGACCCCCTTTGCTGCGATCAGTGCCTTAATTATTGTGTACGGGGATGGAGGACATCCGGCAATCCGCACATTGTACTTGGAGATGTCCAGTGCAGGATCCCCGATTATACCTCCAGATATTGCACATGATCCCAGGGCTATGACTATTTTCGGGTCCGGCATGGCTTCATAGGCAAGCCTGAGGGGATCTTCCATACCCTCCGTAAAGACTCCCATAACTAAGATAGCGTCAGCGTGCCGTGGACTGTTCGTGATGAAAAGCCCGAGCCTGTTGGCGTCATAGTGGGGTGCAAAGATGTTCATAAGTTCGACGTTGCACCCCCCGCACGAACCACTGTCCAGTGGATAGATATATAAAGACCTGTGAAAGATGGGCGCTTCACTTTCGACCGTGAATATGTCCTGGTTTCCAGTTGGGCTGTACGCAGGTGTGCATCTCCTGCAGAATATGCATTTATCCATGTTCCATCCGTTGCCATCAATCGCATCGACGGGGCAACGGGCATCTCCGGCGCCGGAAAGCATCGAAGGCCATGCGGGAGGATCCTCCGGCGGCGTTTTCGGGAATTTCTCCGTTACTATCCCCTTCCTTATTCCGTTCAGGAACCAGAGATTGCTCATTGCAACACCACCCCTGCCTCCGATATCCAGATTCCAAAACTTTCCCAGTTGAAATGGAAATCCGTAAAAATGTTACCCTTCATGGACTGTGTGAATGCTGCTATATTTGAGGAAGACGGCGAGACCATAACAATGTCCCTGACAATGGAATTCTCTACCTTCACATAATAGAACAGGTCCCCCTGAGGGCTCTCCACTCTTGCCGCACCCTCGCCGTCGCCTTCCAGTTTTTCCATCTTGCCCGTGTTACTGGCACCGTTCAGGGCATCACTTACTATCCCGGCAGACTGCAGTATTTCCTCCGACCTCACCTGGAAACGCGCAAATGCGTCAGATGTTTCATGCAGGACGGGCGTGAATCCAAACCTTGAATAAGGCAGGGTGGCTGAGTCAATCCGGGCATCCCTTGCTTGTCCAGAAGCGCGCGCAGCTGGACCTATAAGCGAATCTATCGAAACCTTCCCATTATTTATCAAACGGCTCATGAAAACCTTGCTTTCAAGGAGGTCATCATAAATCCTGCTGAAGGTGCTGGAAATCTTGCGCACCGCATTTCCTACGCCTGAAAGGTTCATCATGGAACAGCCGGGGGATATGGAACTGAAGAAGTATCTGTGGCCCGTTGCCCTCGACACAATCCTTGTTGCCTCTTCCCTGAGTATGGCAAGTTGATTTGCCGGCACACCGAATCCTGCCGGCTGGCACATCCTCTCTATTACGAGAAGATTGCTTCTTATACGCTCCAGTTCTAAAGCGATTATTCTTGTGTGTGCAATCCCGTCGGGAAGGTCAAATCCAAGGGCGTCCTCAACGGCGGATGCAAAAGCTATGCTGTGGGCAGCGCAATGGAACGCATTTATCCGTTCCACGATGAGGGAAGCGTCACCAATGGTCCTGCCCCGAATTGTTACATTTCTCTGCTTGTAACTGGGGTTTACATATGCTTCGGTTATCAGCTCGCCGGGTGTGAGCAGATCAACGCCCACCGATTCGATCATTCCCCCCGTTGAGGGGCCGTATCCGAAGTAGAATTCTCCCTGAGGTACAGCTTTTTTTTCGGGCTGCCTCATATCCGTGTATTGCCTCGCAATGGTCGTGGCATATACCTTGAAACCCTGAGAATATCCTATGAACCTTCCGGAAGGTTCCCCAAAACTATAGTATTTCATTTACCATCACCAGAAAGACAATGCCAATGACCAGCGGAATAACAGAGGCTATTAGGGCGATCGTGGACATTACCCTGTCAGTTTCGGTGTATCCGCCGCCTTTTCCAAAAACCATCCTTGATACGTTGAAATTAACCGAGACGAAGGCAAGGAAAAGGAAAACCAGTATAATCACCAATTGTGAATACATATGCAGGGCAAGTATGGCAAGGAGTATCAGGAATTCTCCAAAAAAAGTGCCAAAGGGAGGAGTGCCTGTAACTGCCAGAGATGAAAGGAGGATCGATGATCCGGTGGCTGGCATGCTTCTGGCAAGTCCGGTCACATTCTCTATCTCCCTGCTTCCTGTTGCCCTCAGAATGTTTCCCGAGGAAAAAAACGCGGCTGCCTTCCCGTAGCTGTGCGAAAGCAGCAGAAGGAGCGCACCAATGATCCCCAATCCGCCTATGCTCAGCCCGATTAGGGCAAAATTCATATTTTCCATGGTGGAATATGCAAACATCCTTTTGTACCGGCGCTGGTATCCAAGGAAGATGGAGGCAGCAGCTATGGAGACGATGCCGAACCATACGTAGAGTGCAGGAAAGGGATCTATCTGGTAGACCCTGTACATCGCATACAGCGCCACCGGCAGAAGCACGCCTGAGAACATTGCACTAACTGGCGATGGTGCCTCGCTGTGTGCATCCGGAAGCCAAGTATGAACAGGGAATACTCCCACCTTTGTGCCAAACCCGATGAGCGCAATTGAAACGGCGATCCTTGCTGCAAGTGCGTCTGTCACGCCGCCATGGATAATGGAATAAATGTCGAGGGATCCAAAGGCATAATAAATGAGCACGACGGAGAAGAAAGCAAATGTTACCCCTGCAGAGACTATTATGATATACCTCCAGGCAGCTTCCAGCGATGTGCTGCTCTTTTCCGTTATCAGCAGAAGGGCCGATGATATGGTAGTGGCTTCTATTCCGACCCACATGAGGCCATAGTTGTTGATCTCTAAGCTGAAAAGCATTGAAGCGGTGAATATGTTTAGCAGGAGGAAATACGTCCTTTCACCGATTCCGGTAGCATGCCCCCTTATGTACCTGGTGGAATATATGGCAGAAAGAAGATAGACACTGGTGACCATCACCTGGAAAACCCATGTGATATTGCCTATGAAAAATGTACCAGGGGATGGGCGAAGGAAGAACTGGAAAAGGGACAGTGCAGTAACTATGGCACCGGAAGCAATGGAAGCCTTGCCGATATTGTTGTAGTAGAATGCCGAAGCTATACCGGGAACAAGAATGATAAAAAGGGAAATCAGGTATGCCGCATTCATCCCTTCAGCTCCTCCATCTTTTCATGAGTTTGTTTCTCAACCACCACAATTGATGTTATAACCACGAGAGCCAGAACGTCCAGGAAGACGCTGGCCTCAATTATCAGCGGAACAGGGAGCAGGAATATGGCAAACAGCACGAGGCCATTCTCTTCCTCCACATACCCTATGATCTGCGTGAATGTAGATTTCCGCGACGCAATCAGGAAAAGTCCCTGGAAGAACAGGGCGAGGGGAAAAACAAGGACTTCAGTGCCAGCAAGTACACCGGAAACCCTGAAGCTGGAGAACACAACGTAGAAAATTATAAAAACGGAAATGACTATGAATACCAGATCCAGAAGGAAATAATAGGCGAGGTTCACGTTTGGTTCATATTTTATGCTGCTTTTTCCCGGTATTCTCCGCTCTAGGAAATAGCTGATCAGGAAACCCCGCAATATGATTATCAGAACTCCGAGTATAAAAAAATCTACCGATGCCTCAATGATTCCAATAATAAAGGATATGGCTGCTATGAGAACAGACTGCACGACCTGTGCCCTGACCATGGATCGAATGAATTCCTCGCCCTGTATGTAGAAAGCGACTATGGTAACAAGGGCAGCTATCAGGTATATTCCCGTCTGTATCAGTGTCAAAGGGTCACCTCTGAGAAAATCAGGAAAAGTATTGAGAAGGTAAATGCAACAGCAAGGTAATCCATTATCCTGAACAGCCGCAGCTTGGCGAGTGTGGTTTCAACTATTACAACAACTGTGATCAGAAAGATCCATTTGGCAAGCATCACAGGAAAGTCCATCAGGAAAGCATATCCTGTTGAATACAGCCCCCAGGGTACAAGGAAAACGTTCAGGAGAACAGAACCGAGAAGGCACTGCTTCATGTAGGATGACCATTTTGATATGGCAAGAAGCTTTCCGCTATATTCATAGACAAGACCTTCGTCTATCATTCCGAGCTCCATGAGACCTGACGACTCAACGGGAATCTTTCCTGTCTCGTATAGGAACAGCATGGCGAAAGCAAGCGTGGAGAACACATGATCCAGGGAGACAACGGATATGCCATTCGCAATAAGAAAATGGTTGGTGACGTAAGGGCTGTTTGTCCCGGTCATAAGTGATACAGCAAAGAAAACCGTTATGAGAGTTCCCTCGGAAAGAAAGTTAAAAGACATCGCGCGGGAGACGCCCATGACCGAATAACTATTACCTGAGTCCATCGCGGACAGCATTTTTACAAATGCAGCAAGCGAAAATAGTATAGCTCCACCAAGGAAGTCAGCAGAAGCGGTAAAAAACACAGGGTCGGGAATCAATACTGGAATGATCAGTGCGATAAGGGAATATATCCCGAAGATCAGGTAGGGCGAATATTTGAATATGTTACCGGACGCCCGGGGGATTACAGTTTCCTTCCTTATGAGCTTGGCGATGTCATAATACGGCTGCAATATGCTAGGGCCCTTTCTGGATTCCACCCTTGCCTTCAGGTTAGCAAGAATGCCAGCAAATAAGGGGGCAAACAGAACTACAAAAAGGTATTGCGAAACGGTTTCTTCCAACGTATGCAACAGCATGTCAACCACATTTGTCAACAGGCGTCATCAGCCGGCAGGGCCGGCAGTTTTGCATAGCACTGGAAACGCCATTCCACCTTTCTACTGCGAAATCGAACAGCATTATTTAACGTTTTTGAGCAAGAAATCCCACGATCCTCTTGTTGCAAGGATGTCACAGTTTTGAATTCTCTTCTTCATCGGGAGTGTTTCCTTAATATACCGATTAATGTTCTTCCCAGAGGGGCTATGGCTACAGTAAGCGAAGACGATAGGGATGGCAGGCTTCATCGTTCCATGAAGGAGAGAATCAGGAAGGCGATAATAGCCAGTTACGGGAAGTACCTGCATTATGGAATGGTTCTATCGCTTACCGCAATTGTCCTTTCTATACTGATTCTGTCCAACATCTCCTTTCATTTCCTTCCGTCAGATATAATATCCGCGCATACCGAGGATATTGTATTCGGCCCATTTTACGTCCTTGGCTATACGGGCTTCTTCATACTCACCATGTTCTCGCCGCTACCGGATTACATCATAGTTCCCTTCTACGGATACCTGGCATCCATCGGGCTCTTCAATCCTTACATCCTGTTCGTCATATCCGTGCTGGCCATGACACTTCTTATGCAGATGGAATTCTTCGCAGGCAAGTATGGAGGAAGGCCCCTCCTGTTAAAGGTTTTGAAATACTTCGGGGTGAAGGAAAGGGAAATGGCTGTGGCCGAAAGATGGATTGACAGGCACGGAACTTTCTCTGTATTTGTCTTTACCTTCATACCGTACGTGAAAACTGCCATGGCTTTAACATCAGGTCTCCTGAAGATGAGGTCCCTTAACTATCTCTTCGCCAATCTCACGGGTTTTGCCATCAGGTTCGCAATCCTTATTTATGTGGGGTATAACGGTATAGACATAATAGCGGACCTGGTTAACCCAAAATACGATTTCATATCCTACACTGCACTGGGGGTTGCAGCAGCATATGTAGCATTTTATTTTGTGTACGTAAGGAAGAGAATTGTGGGCAGGTCTCTGCAGCAGCCGCAAGCATGAAAACCAATTTATGCTGTAAGACTATGCATTGACCATGAAGATCGCAAACATTATTTTGAAGGGCGAACAGATTTGTGTAGTAAACACACAGGAGGGCCTTATTCCGGCATACCAGCTGGCAGAACACCCCGGAAGCAGGAGACATCCATCTGTCGCCGATGTGGTTGCTGATCCACCATACCTTTCCATACTCCGGTCATCACTGGACAGGAAAAATGGAAAATACGATACAATTGAAGAGAGCAGTGCCCTGTTTTCATCCCCGCTGGGCACCCCAGAGAAGATACTTTGCATAGGTCTGAATTACCGGAACCATGCGCTGGAGACAAAAAAGCAGATCCCAGATACTCCTACAGTATTCAGCAAATTCAACAACTCCATTGCGGCACATAACCAGGATATTGTCATACCAGACTCCACCAGGCAGCTTGACTACGAAGGGGAGCTTGGCATAATGATTGGCAGGACAGCAAGAAAGGTATCCATAGAATCTTCAATGGATTATGTTTTTGGATTCTTTGTGGGAAATGACGTATCGGCCAGGGATCTTCAGTACAGGACAACTCAGTGGCTGCTTGGCAAGACCTCAGATGGTTTCTTTCCAGCCGGGCCGTTTATAACAACCGAGGATGAGATTGCTGATCCTAATGACCTGAAAATCGTGACAAAACTTAATGGAGAAGTGAGACAGAACTCGAGCACATCCAACATGATTTTCAGGTGCAACTATCTTATAAGCTATTTATCTCAATACATGACGCTCCGCCCAGGGGACGTGATTTCCACGGGAACACCAGAGGGGGTAATACTTGGGATGCCTCCTGAAAAGCGCAAGTGGATCAAAAACGGAGACGTCGTTGAGGTTGAGATAGAAAATCTGGGGACCCTCAGGAACAAATTTGTTTCCTGACTTCACCCACGGATCAGTGTTTTTGCACTGAAGCCGGCACTTTCTTTCCGATGTGCACTTCAGCCTTTACCAGCTCGCCCGCTTCATTCTTTTCCATTGCAAGTTCGTAGGAGTAAATTCCAACAAGGTCCAGCTTTTCGCCCTCGCCGTTCCAGAGGAACACCTCGTTGCTTGTGAATGATAATACCTTTGCATAGGTGTTATCAATGCGGTACCCGCCATCATACCTGGATTTTTCCATGAATGCCTGTATTCCAGCGGATTCAACTTCGCCTCTCTTTCGGTTCATCTTTTTTCCTGCCATGAGGAGATATGCTTTGGTTGATAATTAACTAAGGGGATGGCTTTCGAATGTTTCACAATTCCAATTATTTCTCTTGAGATATGCGCAGCTGGGCACCGTATGAATGCCTGAATTTCTGCAGCTTAGGTGATATTACTGCCCTGCAATATGGGGCACTTCCATTCCGATTGTAGTAGTTGTGATGGTATTCCTCAGAGGGATAAAATGCCTTGAATTTTTCCACAGAAGTAACAATTGGTTTTCTGTATTTCCCCGTATTTTTCAGGTTCTGTACAACCTTATCTATAGTCTCCTTCTGTACGTCGTTGTAATAGAATATTGCTGACCTGTACTGCGTTCCAACATCTTCTCCCTGCCTGTTCAGGGATGTGGGGTCATGAACATCGAAGAAGATTTCAAGAATGTCAGCAAGCGAAATCTCGGAAGGATCAAAGGATACCTTGACCACCTCAGCATGCCCTGTTCTTCCCGTGCAGACTTCCTCATACGTTGGATTAGGAACAGTGCC
>JAJYUG010000043.1 GCA_021792655.1 Thermoplasmata archaeon
ATCCACTAATACATTTACGGGATACAATGTTACGTCACCACATAAGGTATCGATCATGAAATACCTGGATTTTATTGTTCCCGAGGCGTCTGAGATAGGATCAGTTAACCTGGTCAAGATCGAGGAAGGAAAAACCAGGGGGTACAATGTCGATATCGCAGGAATTGCGGCCGCGTTTGCCAACAGCAGCATAGATTTCAACGCAAAAGACATACTGATAGCAGGTTCTGGTGGAATATTCAGGACTGTGGCTTATCATATATTCAGGAACTTCGTTCCCGCCTCCGTTTGTGTGATGGTTCGGGACATGGAAAGGGCGAGGAGTGATCTTGCGAATTATATATTCAACAGCAGCATAAATCTGGTTTCAAGAAAGGATGCCGGGAAGAGGAAATATGATATACTGATAAACTGCACGCCTCTCGGGACTTACCCTGACACTGCCGGAATGCCATTTCCGGAAAATATTCTTAACAGTGCATCGATCGGTATAGACGTAGTATATAACCCTCCAATCACGGGATTTCTCGGCGCCATGGCGAACAACGGTGCAAAAATCGTGACCGGACGGGATCTGTTCATATATCAGGCGATAGAATCCATGAAGATCCTCTTCGGGATATCAATTAAAAAGGATGAAATCGCTGGAATTATCGGGGGGGTGTCAGAAGGATGAGGGACATCGAGGTAAGGTGCCATGGCGGGATATCGATTATATCTGCCTTTGCCCAGCGCTTTGGGGCATCCGTTTCCTTAGGCCTTGAAATGGCGGTCAGGTTCTCTGGCGCAGTACAATTCCTGGAAGGAAGCATTGAAACTAAGAAAACGCTGGGGTTTCTCTTGAAGAAATATCCGGGTAGCACGATTCCTGGAATAACCATAGAAAGCGAAATTCCACAGGGGCAGGGACTGAAGAGCAGCAGTGCATTTACACTTGCCCTGGTTGTCGGTTTCACATCAATAAATGGGATGAATATTAGTGAACAGGAGACACTGAGGCTTGCCGCTGAAGCCTCCATTGCAAACGGGACTTCTATAACGGGGGCTTTTGACGATCTCTGCTCATCGTATTATGGAGGAGTCTGCCTGACTGACAATGCATCTATGGATCTCCTGAAACGTTATGATTCACCCACAGGTCATGTACTCATAGCCTACAATCCTGAGAAATACAGGATTACCGGCAGTATGGATATTAGTACCCTGAGAAAGTATTCTGAATCCTTCACCCCACTCAAGGACCTGGTCATGAATGGTTATCCTCTGGCCGCATCCCTGATCAACGGCCACCTGATAGGAGAGATTACAGGAATGAATACAGATGTAATGGGTTATTTCCGTGAAAATGGTGCCAGTTATGTCTCACAGAGCGGTAAAGGGCCGGCTGTATTTGCGGTATTTCACAGGAAGAGAGATCTTGATGATGCGGTAAGGCATTTTCCGGCAGGAACCGGTTACAGGTGTATCAGCACTGGATTCACAAATGAGGGAATGAGGGTAAGCGACAAATGAGCGGGGCAACATTTCAGTACGAGGACATTGGCGGCACAATACATGCACCCTCATCAAAGAGCTATTCGCAGAGGATGATACTTCTTTCGGCTGCGTCAGATTACCCCATCACTCTTCTCGGAATCTCATTCTGTGAAGATGAGCTGGCTGCATTGGAAATGGCACGCCAATGCGGTTCCAACGTTATTATAGACCATGAGAGAGTCATAATTGAACCTCATTTCCGGTGCCCGGCTGCTGTCAACGTTGGAGAATCTGCAACCCTTTACAGGATTTCCTTGGGTTTTTTAGCAGCAATGGGCTGCAAAACCGAGTTCAATGGGTCTCCCGGCCTGGCAGGCAGGCCCATGGAACCACTTATAAGAGCCCTGACAGAGGCTGGCGTAATTTTTCATCCGAAAGATGACGGCTTTTACATCATGGATGCAAAGCGGAGGAAAGGCGTGAGTATATGGATGGACCAGGAAATAAGCTCGCAATTTGTCAGTTCCATTATATTTTACAATGCACTCCTTGAGAATGATCTTCCACTGCTTACCGGCGATAAACGGGTCTCCCAATCTTATGTCGAGATAACGCTTGATGTTCTGGATAAGTTTGGATACAGGGTAAAACAGGAAGAAGGATCATTCAATTTCCTCGGCAGGCACTCCTCAGGAAGAGAGTTTTTTGTTGAGGGGGACTACTCATCTGCTCTCTTTCCTGCTGTACTTGGATCGCTATGCTCAGAGAATGGGATAAGGATCACAGGCCTTGAAGCAGGGAGCAAGCAGGCAGATCGAATGGCACTGGAAACCCTGGCAAGTGCATCCACGGGAGTTTCCATGGAATCAAGGGGAGACAAGATTGAGATAAAGTCCGCACTCTCCGATTTTGAACCAATGGAAATAGACGCATCGCTTGTCCCGGATAGCTGCCCGCCGCTCAGTGTTGTTGGGATATTCTCTGAAAATGGTGTCAGGGTGCTTAACTATGAAAGGCTTCGCACCAAGGAATCAGATCGGGTATCTGCCATCAGGGAGATGGTCACTGGTTTTGGCGGGGTGTTGGTTGAGGAAGGAAGATTTTTTTCTGTAACCAGGGGAGAACCGCGTTTTCCCCTTGAGTACTATGGGAAGGATCACCGGATGCTGATGAGTTCCATCACTGCCGGACTGGCCGTTCATGGGCAAACAAGTTTCTACAACCTTGAAGTCGTGAAAAAGAGCTATCCAGGCTATCTGGACGACCTGAGAAGCCTCGGAGTCAAACCCACTCCTGCGTAACACAGGGTTGAGCCATCCATCCCGTTTGCCTAAGCTCCGTGAAAAACGTTTTATAGAAACCGTTAATCATTGACCGTGCTCCTGTTTGAAGATTTCAGATCAAAATTATTAGCTGCCCTGACCCGTACCATTCCAAATCTGGATGGAAAAGACCTGCTGCTGGATAGCAGCGGCCATGGGGACTTCACCCTCAGGCTTTTCCGGCTGATGAAGGATATGAATTCGACTCCAGGTGAGATTTACAACCTGGTACTAACCGCCGTATCCGCAGAGGATTACGTTGAAGGCGCAGAACTCGCAGCATCCTACATAAACTTCAGGATCAAGCCGGAGAGAATGTTTTCTGCGGTAACTGAGAGCATGTCGACCAGGGGACAATACCCAGATATATTTCAGGATCCTGAACGGGTGCTGGTGGAGCATACCAGTGCAAACCCAACCGGTCCACTTCACGTTGGGCGTGTCCGGGGATCCATAATAGGCGATTCTTTGGCCAAGCTGCTCACAAGATACGGTTACCGGGTGTCTACACAGTATTACATCAACGATTCCGGCAAACAGATGATAGCACTGTACGAAGGATTCCTACGTTATGGCCAAAACAGCATGACACCTGAATCCCTACTGAAGGGATACCAGGAAATATACAGAGCAATGGAGTCTGACAAGACTATTGGTGAGGATCTGGAAAAACTCATACAGGCCTATGAGAAAGGAGACCGGTCAATAATAATGAAGATCAGGGAAATCGCTTCTGTAATGCTGCAAAACATAAGGGAGTCATTGCAGCAGCTCGACATAAGGATAGATGACTACGTGTGGGAATCAGACTTCCTTATGGGAGGGGACGTGGATAATGTTGTTCAAGAACTTTCTGAACATCTCCATGATGAAGACGGGGCCAAGTTCATTGAAACCGATGATGGAAGCAAAGTGTTCTTGAGGAGGAAGGACGGGACATCACTATATTTTGCAAGAGACATAGCTTATCACCTATTCAAGTCGCTGAATTTTGACTGGTTCATAGACGTTCTCGGGGAGGCACACAAGGATCATGGAAAGAATCTTGGATACGTACTGAAGAAACTCCTGGATCTTAACCAGAAGCTGGATTTCCTCTATTATGGCTTTGTCTCTCTTGAAACCGGTAAGATGTCAACCAGGATGGGTCAGATAGTGTCTCTGTGGGACCTGATCTCTAGGACGGAGGAAGAGGCACTTTCTATAGTTACCGCAAAGAGGCAGGATCTTCCCAGAGAAAAACTGACGGAAATCTCCAGGAATGTCGCTCGATCTTCAATAAGGTTCAACATAATCAGGGTAAACCCTGTCAAGACAATGGTATTCAAGTGGAACGAGGCGTTGAACTTTGAAGGCGATTCGGCTCCATACATAATGTATTCATATACCAGGGCCTCAAGCATACTTGAGAAAGCTGAAGATACGATCATCAATGATTTCGGGTTCACCGATGATCATGAAAAGAAACTCGTACGATCCATATACATGTATCCATATTATCTGGAAGAGGCAACAAAGAGCCTGCGATCCGACATCATTTCCTCATACATCCTGGTGCTTGTGAAATCATTCAATGACTTCTATTCCCAGTGTCAGGTTTTAAACGCGCCGGATACAGACAGGAACCGCAGGCTTTCATTGGTAAAAATTTACAGGGACGTACTCGATGATGCCTGCAAGATCATTGGAATAAAGAATGTTGACGAGATGTGAGAGGACTTTTCTCCATTTTTAATTTTTTTTACGATGATCGGATTAACCTTCTTAAGCAGTCTCTGCATCTAAATAGGGTTTTCTGCATACGGCAATCAAGCCATCCCCTGGCAAAATTACCACAGTCAGGTCAATGCATTGCAGGGTCTGTAAAAATGCAGATAAACTGAGAACCGGTACGGACAATTATTCCGTACAATATAAAAATAAATGAAAACGGAAAATTAATAAAAATGGTTTAAAAATTATTTCTTCTTTTCCGGCGGCAGTTTCTTGGACTCATCCCTTTTCTTTATGGCAGTTGACCTGCTGCCTCTGGACGAGGATAGCCTGTAATATACAAATCCTACCACCACTATAACGGCAATAACTGCGCCAATGATTATTGGCGTTGTGTATGGTGACGTCTTTATTGATATGGTGGAACTGTATTCGCCTATTGACTGCATGAAAGCAGGTTCTCCCGTGGCGCTTCCAACGACAGTTATTCCCAGGGAACCCGACGATCCGGGTTTCCATGTAAGGCTGACGTTGGTTGAGGACCCGGCGCTGAGGTTAGCGTCGGTGAACGTTTTCACTGCAACCTGTGATCCACCCACCGTTATTGTAAGAGTGAAGTTTGTTGCCATTACAGTGCCAGCATTTGTTACGTTGACCCAGATAGTGGAAGATATTCCCTGCTGCGGTGTTGAGGGCAGATATATGCTGTTTACTACGATTCTTGCGGAGTTGACAATCATTGCATATGAGGAATTCGAAGTTCCGGAAACGTTCGCAGGATTCTTCACGGTGAGCACGATGTTCACGCTGCTGACCGTCTCGAATTCAACATTGAATACCTTTGAGTGGTTTGTCCCTGCCAGTATGGTGTATGTACTGGAAGAAGGGGTCATTGGAACGCCGCTTGTGCTCTCTATTTTCCAGGAATAATTGAGCTTCAGGCTGTGCGCACTTAGGTATGTGGAGTTGTAGTACGGATCGTATGAGGATGAAGCCGTGAGCGTGATATTCTGTCCAGCCACTGGTTGGCTTATTACCTGTCCCTTGGCATTCATGATGGTTACAACTGCAACTGGAGGAGTGGTATCATTGACTGTTACAATGAATTTCGCAGAGGCATTGCCTGCTACAGATGAAACATTGATGTACACAGTCTGTGGTCCCACAGATATGGAGGGCTTCTGGAATACATAGCTGGAGTTAGCAGAAAGGCTGACGGTTGTCGGGAAGGACCAGTTATAGTTCAGAGGAACGCTGTACGGAGACCCTGTCAGGCTACCGTTGGAAATCTTGAGCATCGAATAGTATGCAGAGAACTGGACTGTCTGTGTCTGGTTAACAAATATATTTATTGGTGAGGTCGAGGCAGTGTTGTTGCCGATGGTTTTCCCATTTGATGTGATATTATACACCACAGTGGGAGTGCTGTTAAATCCGTAGACAAAGAAAGATGTGGTCCCATTGACCCCGGATCCGCTGGTAAAGTTGACATATACGACGTTCAACCCTTTGTTGAAAGTAGTCGTGACATTTGACCGGTCTGCATAACTGTTGCTTTTTGTGTTAATTGCCCAGTTAAAAATTGAATTCTGATAATCGTTGGTTCCGGTTACCGGGTTGTAAAATGCCCTTGAGACATTCACGTTAACAGGAACATTGTAGGGCACTGTAAAGATTGTGTTTGACTGTGTTGAGTTAAGAAGGTTGTTCACGATCTTTCCATTTATCTTGAACTGAACAAGTGAGTTAGTTATTGTGGCGCTTTTGACAGGCACCAGTGTAAGAGTGACAAACCCGCTTGAAGATTGTGCAGGGATAAGTATCGGTGTTCCGGAGAGCTTAACGCTGCTAGACGATGATGAATTCAAGGCGATGCTGCTGTTCTTGTATGATATGTTGTACAGGTAGCCAAGCGTGCCAGGCGTGTACTGTGTACCAAGTGCATAGACTTTAATCGGGAACGCGCTGTTGTATACTGATGTACTGATTGGAGTCATGCTTTGATACACGGCGTGCACAGTAGCGGCTATTCCCTTATCGTTCACGCTTGTCTGAGTAAAGGTTTTCCCTGACAAATTATAATAGACCCCATTGAGAAGGAAGCTGTTGGCTGTATAGTTTACCACGGTTGAATTTATATATCCGTCAACATAGGCAGCGTTCAGGGAATCAATGTTCCACTGCCAGTAAAGTGAACCCACGCTTGAATTTGCAAATTGTGGGATAGCTGTGTTGTTTCCTATCTTGTACGTTATGTTCAGGTTCAACGTCTGCAGATTCTGAGATACGCTGTAATTGTAATATATGCTGCTGCTTGCCGGCTGGAGTACTACCTTAAGATAACTACCTCCAACTAGGTTCTTCCCTTGGTACTGTGTTGAGTTGTATCCCGGTGAACTGACTATAAGGTACTCATTGTTCCAGTTGGGAGAATAAACCGAGAAACTGCTTCCGGTGAACTGTGTTGTTGTATAGTTGTGATCCGTTCCGTTGATTATGGTGACATAAACCGTGCTTATCTTTGCGCCATTGTTTGCCGAGACAGAACCGCTTATCACTGTGCCATTATTTATGTTAAGTTTCAATGAATTGCCTACGTTTGTTTCCAGGTACGTGTAAGATGCGCTCTGGTAAGATATTATTGCGAAGAATTTTGAGGGGAGCGATAAATTCGTGCTGTTTGAAGCTGCGGAGACAGATGCGCTGTTGAACTCAAACCCCTGAAGACTCTTGAAGGAAAGTGATGCGCTTCCTGAACCTAGGTTTTGTACTGAGACAAAAACTTTGTGTGTCGGATCCACGGATACGTTCAGCTCCATGGTGCTTGAAGAGCTTTTACTGTTCAGGCTGATATTTTGGAACGTCTGGTTGACCACAACAAAATGCCCCCGAAGGGCAGAATCTGTCAGATATTGTGCAGGTACTACAACAGTGTAACTGCCGTAGTACAATGATGAGAACGTAACGGAAGATCCAGTTGCAGACGATATGACCTGGCCGCTTGGCGTTTCAAGCATCACCTGAGTACTGCTGTTGGCCGGGGCCTGTGTTCCGCCTCCGACATAAACAACATTAAAGCTTAGCGAGCCTGTCTGTGGACTGGACGCCCCAGCCGTTCCTGCGGCCAGAAAGGCGCTTCCAATCATCGTCATTGCTATAAATACAGCTAATAGTTGAAACTTTTTCAATCTGATCTTCCTCTCGTGTTAGGGGCTAAGGAAATCTTTTGATATAAATATTCGTGTCCGACAACCATCCCCAATCCAGTGTTCCCGCTGCGATGGGCATCAGCAATAAAGGCATCTTATTGCAATTTTCCTGCACCGCTTATTTTGACAATTTCCTTATCAAAGAGGCTTGCTTTTGTTACTATCTCATAATGCGATAATGCCTTCTCCGGGAAATGAAGGAAAAGTGCGTTGGCGTTAGCCAGAAATTTTTTTAGATGCCTGTGGGGGTTCAGGAACACCATCTTCACGATCTGTTCTGGGGCGATGCGATTGAATGTCTTCTGCACCTTGTATATGAAATCCATCTCCGTGTATATGTCCGGGGTGGAAACCATGACATTGTCTGTTCCCAGCATCAAATCTATCTCATGATCAAGGAATTTTGAATAATCTGGCTTTTTTCCATAAAAATAGTTTGATCTCGGCGTTACTGCAATGGGAATCTTCATTCGGGATATGCGATCAAGATCATTGGAATCAGCTTCGATAGAATGGACTATGAAATCAGGGTTCAAAGAGAGGACATAATCCATGTCTTCCCTCACCCACTCACTCGCATGGATTGAAAATATCTTGCCATGTTCTTTTGCCAATCTTGAGGAAAACGAGATTAGTGAGTGATCAGCGTCTCTTTCAGCGCTTATCCCAAGTCCATTTGAAACACCGAGGGCGGATTCAGTCTCTTCCCTTGTATTGCCTCTGGAGAGTATGACGGGAAACACGGATGCGGGAGTTGATTTCTTTATCAACTCCACCCCTTTTACTCCAGACTCCCTGAAATCTATGAAAACGGGGGACGAGTTCCTGATCATGTATTCCATTGTGCGCCGCATTCCATTCATCACAATTTTATCGCCTACATTTGCAAGCTCCCTTTCCTTGAACCCACCCGGTCCAACAATGGAGGGAAGATCACCGGTAGGTTCAGAGTTGATGAAGGAATCTCCGATGTGTGTGTGTGAGTTTACAGGCACAGGCAGGATTGTTCCTTTAGTCGTATAGGTCTTGCTGCTTTCCTCAAATACTACGCCTTTTCCATTTGAAAGCAGCGTCCCGTCAAGAAAATCCCCATTCCAGTATACCTTTCCCCTTAGGGAATACATTTCCTTCAAGGTCATCCCTTTACCACTCCAACCGGAACGTTTCTGGCTACTTTTGAAGCCAGTCCGGCACCGACAACTGAAGAAATAACATCGTCGATGTCCTTGTAGCTTCCCGGAGCCTCTTCGATAAGGACTTTTCTCGATGCCGATCTGACGAGAACGCCAGCCTCCCGGAGCTTCTTTTCCACGTAAGCGTCATTGAAATTTTTCAGAGATTTCTGCCGGCTCAACAGACGCCCGGCTCCGTGGCACGACGATCCAAAACTTGCTTCCATTGCCTTCTCAGATCCAACCATAACGTACGATGCGCTTCCCATATCCCCGGGAACAAGAACGGGCTGGCCTGTCTTCATGAATTTCCCGCCAACAGCATCAGATCCTGCTGGAAATGACCTGGTTGCTCCCTTCCTGTGAACCATGAGATTCATGATCTCGCCATCCACATGGTGCTTCTCGGCTTTTGCGATGTTGTGTGCCAGACCGTAGACTATCTTCATTGAAAGGTCCTCCTGCGACCTCCTAAGGGTCTTAGCAAATACTTCACGCACCCTGCTCAGGATTATCTGCCTGTTGACAAATGCAAAATTTGCCGCCCCTTTCATTGCAGATATGTAGTCCTGGCCAATTCTGGAATTTATCTCAGCTGAAATGAGCTGCCTGTCATTCTGGCATACAACCTTTCCAGGCACATTTTCATTCAGCTTCTTCATGTAATCTGTTGCCACCTGGTGCCCAAGTCCTCTGGATCCTGTATGCACCATTACCGCTATCTGCCCGCTGAGGTTAAGTCCAAATGCGCCGGCAATATCTGGATTGAATATCTCAGATATTCTCTGGATTTCCAGAAAGTGGTTTCCTGCGCCGAGCGTGCCTATCTGCTTCATTCCCCTTGCCTTAGCTTCCCTTGAAATGCTATCTGTGTTGACACCGCTCATGGTACCATTCTCTTCCGTTGATCCGACGTCGTCATCCGTTGCATATCCATTTTCCAGGGCCCATTTGAGGCCAGAGTGAAGAATTTCATCCATGTCTGTGGAACTCAGCTTGACTGCCGAGTTCGATCCCATCCCTGACGGGATTGCCCGGAACATACCCTCTACAAGATCAGGTATTCTCGCTGAAATTTCCTCGTATTTTATGTCCATCCTCATCAGGGATACACCGCAGTTTATGTCATATCCAACGCCACCAGGTGAGATGATACCAGTTTCATAATCGAAGGCAGCAACACCGCCAATGGGAAAACCATAACCGAGATGGATGTCCGGCATCGCAATGGACG
>JAJYUG010000003.1 GCA_021792655.1 Thermoplasmata archaeon
GACTGGTGCTTGGTCCTGCAGTCCTCAATGTTCTGCAACCCAATGCTGTATTGCATGGGCTATCCGAAATAGCCCTATTCTTCATAGTGCTCCTGATAGGAGTTGATGTTACTTCAGATCTTCTGACCAAGTATTCTGCCAAGGGCTGGGTTCTTACCATTTCAAGTTTTGTCATTCCTCTCATTACCATGGTTGCAATGGCAGTTTTCGTGTTTCATGTTGGGCTCACTGAATCCATAGCCGTATCGATCGGCATTGGAGTTCCATCAATCTCCATCATCTCTGTTCTTGTAAACAGGTATTCACTACTCAAGAGCCCGAGTGGAAATCACATCCTTGCCAGCGTCGTTATAACAGATGTAATGGCGTTCGTGCTTCTTTCTGCAATAATTGACCCTCAGAGGATAGTAGAAAAGATGGTCGGAATTTCCATCCTCATAATTATAATCCTGCTGCTTGACAGGATAATAAAGAAGCATTCTACAGAGATTGTCGACTTCTTCATGAGACTGCATGCCACAGAGAGAGGAGAAGAGATAATTTTCGGCCTTATCATAATATGGGGACTCCTTGTTTCCGCTATTCTGGACATCATAGGGATTTCTTATGTTCTGGGAGCCCTGTTTTCAGGCTTAATCGTCAGCGAGGTCATAGTTGGAAAAGATCTCATCGGGATAATCAGGAGAACGCTGAACAGGCTAAATGAGAGTTTTTTCATTCCCATATTTTTCACCATCGCCGGCCTGGACGCCACTATTCCTAAACTTTCATATTTCCCCATCTTAATTGCCCTGGTTGCGATCAGTGGAGCCGTTGGGGGGACACTTACTTATTATTCGAGCAGAAAGTTGATGAATGACATAAATCCAAGAACAACCATGGCGATTTTAGGAGGGAGGGGAGCCGTAGGAATAATCATTGGCGCTGTTGCATTTCAGGATGGTGTCATTGGAAGTGACCTCTACTCTCTTGTTATCTTTGGATCCATCATACTTTCCCTGATTATGCCATTGCTTGCGGACAAGAGAGACAAGCTCGGCAAACTGGACAAATCAGCTGAATACTAGAACCCCTGACAGCAATCAAGAAATATTGTATGCCCGCAAACGGGACAGGCAGGATTGTGCCTGAATGAATAGCACGCATTACAGCCACATTCCGACGAACAATCGCTGCACATAAAAATATTGAATTATTTGTCACATTTTCCGGTGGGGCATGCAGGGTCAAAGGTTGAGTCGAGCTTGAGATATTTATCCGGAACCTTTGCTATGAGTTCCATGACACTTTCCTCCTCAGTTACCTTTTTCTCAGCCTTCTTCTTCTCGACCTTCTGCTCCGGCTCCTTCCTGCTGGCGGTGCCTGTGTACAAAACCTGCTGTGTCTTGCTCTGATCCCTGTAGACGGTTATTCCCTTGCAGTGAAGATCCTTTGCCATCCTGTATGCTTTTCCGATGTCGTCTGGGGATGCATCCGACGGGAGATTAATTGTCTTGGATACGCCGGAGTCACAGTATCTCTGGAATGTAGCCTGCATGAGCACATGCCACTCTGGTTCTATCTCGTGCGCAGTTACGAACAGCCTCTTTATTTCAGGGTCGATGTCAATGTCATGTAAATTTCCGGTTTTGGCGACTTCTCTCATCAGTTCTTCAGAATACAGGTTTTTCGCCCTGAGCATTTCCTCGAAGAGTGGGTTTACCTCTATGAGTTCCTGCCCGTTAAGCACATGTCTTACGAATGCAATAGCGAACAGGGGCTCTATTGATGAAGAGCAACCCGCTATTATTGATATGGTTCCAGTTGGAGCAATGGTTGTAGTGGTTGAATTCCTCATCTTTATTCCCTGCTCTTCCCATTTCGACCCATACCATCCCGGAAACACTCCTCTCTCCTCTGCAAGTATCTTTGATTCTTCGTGAGACTCGTCCTGAAGGAATGCCATCATCCTTTCGCCCATAACAAGCGCATCACCGCTGTTATATGGTATACCAAGCTTGATTAGCATGTCCGCAAATCCCATCACTCCAAGGCCAATTTTCCTTGTCTTCCGGGTCATGTTCTTTATCTGTACGACAGGGAACTTGTTCGCATCGACGACATTGTCAAGGAATCTGGTCGATAATCTTATGATCTTCCTCAACCTCTCGTAATCAATGTCGCCGTCCTTTACAAACTTAGCAAGGTTAATCGATCCAAGATTGCAGGATTCGTAGGGCATAAGCGGCTGTTCGCCACAGTTATGAACTACCAAACCATTGCCTAAAAAGGAGTGGGAAACAGGTTCTATCATATCGAACACTTCTTCCATTCCATCATAAGTAATTGATTCGACAGTAGCGATCCATTTAACTTCCAGCGCACCTTGGGTATACAGGGTCGAAATAGAGCGCAGCTTATTACTCTTTCGCTCGGAAAGCATTCCTATTTCATCAGCATATTTTTGCATGTTCTTACCGCTTATGACTAATTCATGGAACGGTTGACAAGAATAGACCTTTGGTTTTCTGTCAGGACCAGGTAAATTCGCCATTCTAGCTGGTTTTCTGCTAAGGTAGACTCTACTATATATTCCGAAGTTAAGCAGGAGTAATTGAATTTCGTTAAGAAGGTCTTCGCTGTTTGACGCGAGTCTAACACTACGTGTTGAAGTACTCACAGGAGACACAGTACCATCTGCCTCGAAGAGACCCTGTAGAAACCCTCTTTGCATTTCCCTGCTTCCGGTCATTACAGAGTCAGGAACACGGAGCTTATTTTCTCCGAGACCAACCTGTATCGCATACTCTTTTAGCCTTTCGGATGCGACTGAAGATAGGTTTCTGCTTTCAATATTGACAACGCCAACTTCGTATTCACGATTGTTAGAGGATTTTCTGACTATCTTGTTGACGTATTCCGCAAATTGTGGAGCAAGGGGGCGGTCTGTATTGTAAAATGACAGCACTGCTCTCTTGTTTCCTGGTCCTTTATTTATGTGACCATCACCCACAAGCCATCCAAGTACACGTCCTTCCTCAAGGTTACCCTCATCTCCGAAGGCTCCTCCATTGTTCATGATACGGATCTTTTCCCCGATGTTCAGATCTCCTGCCTTCACCCAGCCTCTCTCGTCACTGTATACAAGGTGATCGCTTGTCAACCTGATTTTGAAACCTTCCTTGGTCTTGAGTTTCATGACAGGTTTCACCCCGGTCATGAAAACATTGGAAGCGTGCTGTATCTTTCTTTTGGAATTCCTGCTATCGGTGATGACATCCACAGGATTTCCTTCCAGATACAGATCTCTTGCTCTTCTTATCCCACTTGAGGTATATATGAACGTATCACCAGTTATACACGGGTTTGTAGCCTCTATCTCGCTTATGTGAGAGACAGGGTTCTTCCTGTTTATTTCGTCAAGGAATATGAGGCCAGGATCAGCCGTCTTCCATGCCTGGTTTATTATGGTATCCCACATGGTGCTTGCCTTGATCCTGCCGGTGACCCTGCCATCCCTCGGGTTCTTGAGTTCTACGTAGCCATCAGAATCAAGCTTCTCGAAGAACTCATCTGTCATGCCAACAGATATGTTGAAATTGCTGAGTATGGTGTTCTCCGCGTCCTTGCTCAGGATGAAATCCATGATATCCGGATGATCATACCTGAGTATCCCCATATTGGCGCCCCTTCTTTTTCCGCCCTGCTTTATAACATCGGTAGTCGTATCGAATATCCTCATGAAAGATACCGGGCCGGATGCAACGCCCTTTGTCGAACCAACAATGTCATCCTTTCCGCGAAGCCTGGAGAATGAGAACCCGGTTCCACCGCCGGATTTGTGTATCTCTGCTGTGTATTTCAGTGCGCTGAAAATTCCATCGACACTGTCATCAACGGGCAGCACGAAGCATGCCGAAAGCTGGCCGAGTCTTGCCCCGGCATTCATCATGGTAGGTGAATTGGGAACGTATTCGAGGTTGAGCATCATTTCTTCATATTCATTGATCATTTCCTCGAAGCTTGTTGGCTTGGTGTAAATGAAATTCAGGAACTCGTCAAATGTCCCCTTGAGCTGACCCTCCTTGGCCAGTTCATCGAATCCCCTGTTGAGCACCTCTATCTGAGTCTTTGAAAGGGCAGAAATCTTCTTCCCGTTTTCCGGTAGCTTTCCGGTGAGCTGATAGGTTCTGTACTCATAGAGAGCGTCTATGATCCCTACATGGCTGGCAACTCTCCTGAACATCTGCCTGGGCGTTTCTATTATCTTCCCTTCCTCGTCCTTGAGAAGGTACCTGGCCTCAAGCACCTTGATTGCGTTTATTGACAGTTTAAGGTCATCTTTTACACCTATGGATGCCTTCTCGTCGCGGATGATTCTCCTCCTTTCCCTGTACAGTATGTAGGCCTTTGCCACTTCCACAAACGACTGGTCATTGCTTGAGTATCCCATGAGGGCACTTTCTACCTTGTCCTGTATCTGTTCCACCGTTGGTTTCTGAGTTATTTTTGAAATTTCACTTACTGCTCTCTTTGCTACTTCTTCGGCATCCTTCATTGTGCCTACTTTGACTGAAAGCATTGCCTTGTATATTGCCCTGATAATCTTCCCTTCGTCGAAGGAAGCCTCCGTCCCATCTCTTTTGATAATAGTCTTAATCATTGGTTCACCCGGAAGATCGCGAAAACATTCTCTTCCTTACACATAAACATCTTAACGGTATATTTTACTTTATTCACTGGATTAACTACTTTGATTCAGTTCGTAAACATATTTGATCAAACCAGTGATCAATATCTGTGATCATATCTATTTCTATGTTGGTGACCAACTAGCATTCGAAGGTCACTGTTCCAGAATATGTCGCAATTCCCGCCAGTTAATTTCTAACGCTTATATAAGTATATAAAGATGTAACAGACCTGCACCGATAAGGAGAGCATATGGGTAAGGCATCTCGTGGCTGCTTACCCATGAAGGCACTGATCATCCGGGTTTTGCGTAGATTCATTAAATCAGAGCGGATTCTGATGCATGAAAACCGTTGAATGTGTTCCAAACTTCAGCGAAGGCAAAAACAGGGCGCTCGTTGACCAGATCGTTTCTGAGATAACTAAGGTCGATACTGTGAAACTTCTTGACGTGGAACTTGATCCAAACCATAACAGGTCAGTAGTTTCGTTTGTAGTATCATATGAAAATGCAGTAAAAGCCGCATTTGCAGGGATAAGGAAGGCCTCTGAGCTGATAGACATGACGAAGCATAGCGGGGAACACCCAAGATTCGGCGCCTCAGATGTGATTCCGTTCATACCGATTTCCGGAACGACGCTGGAGGATTGCGTTAAACTTGCCCTGGATCTGGGAAAAATGGTGGGGGAACAGCTTAATATTCCAGTCTACCTGTATGGATCTGCCGCAAGATCTGAGGCAAGAAGGAATCTGGAGGACATCAGGAACAAGAGCTTCCAGTATGAACAGCTCTCGGTTGCCATCAGCAGTGAAGAATGGAAGCCTGACTTCGGACCCTCAAAGATGGGCACCGCAGGAGCCTCAATAATTGGCGCCAGGGATTTCCTGATCGCCTACAACGTTAACCTGAACAGCAGGGACATATCGGTGGGCAAGAAGATCGCAAGGGCGCTGAGAGCAAGGGATGGTGGACTCACCTTCGTAAAGGCGCTTGCATTTAACCTCGAGGATAAAGGGATGGTACAGATATCCATGAACCTCACCAGCTTCAGGAAGACTCCAATATACCGTGCGTTTGAGATGGTGAAACTTGAAGCGTCCAGATACGGGATCAGTGTTGCTGAATCTGAGATTGTAGGTCTAGTTCCCATGGATGCCATAACGGAGACAGCTCAGTTCTACCTTCAGCTGAATGGCTTCAGTACGGCTCAGATTTTTGAGAAGAAAATGTGGGGTGATTAATCTGGAAGATCTTGATAGTTTCATGAACAGGTTGGCCAGCGGATCTCCTGCTCCGGGAGGTGGCGCGGCAAGTGCACTGGTGTCTGTTGTAGCGTCTTCTCTTGCCTCAATGGTTTCCGCTTTGACCATTAACAAAAAAGGTTACGAGGCTGAAAAGGCAAGGATGCAGGAAATTGAAAAGACTGCAGCCGACACATCCACAAGGTTGCGGAACCTGATGAAAGAGGATGAGGCAGCCTTCAACCTTATAGTAACTGCATGGGGACTGCCAAAGGGATCAGACGCGGAAAAGGCAAGGAGGAAGGAGGAGATAGAAAAGGCTACGCTTGTTGCCATAAACGTTCCAATCAAGATTGCCAGGGAATCACTCGCCATACTGGAAATGGCTTCCTATCTCACTGCAAGGGGCAACAAAAACGCAATCACGGACAGTGCGTGCGCTTCAGAGTTCGCAATGGCTGCCCTGAGAGGATCACTATACAATGCACGGATAAACCTCAAATCCATATCCAACCCGGATATGAGAACAGAAATTGACGCCAAGATACGCATGATACTTGATACCGGGCTCGATCTGTACAGGGATAATGAAGGCACAGTAAGAAAGATGCTGGCCTGATCAGGCTACAGCAATATTTTTAGCCAACCAGGCATAACTCAGCCATGGAAGATGAACTGCTGGTTCAGCCTACCATGGACGATTTCCTGGCTGCAAAGAAGGAACTGGATGGGAAGATAAACAGGACGCCACTGAACTATTCCTCGACGTTCAGCAGGATTTACGGCGCCGACATTTTCTTCAAGATGGAGAATATCCAGAAAACCGGGTCATTCAAGGCAAGGGGTGCCATATTCAAAGTATCCAGGCTCACGAGCGACCAGAAAAAGAGAGGAGTAATAACCGCGAGTGCCGGAAACCATGCCCAGGGAGTGGCATATGCAGCTATGATCAACGAGATAAATGCAAAGATCGTCATGCCGGAGTACACAGTCCCGGCAAAGGTCAATGCAGTGATGGACTACAAGGCGCAGGTGGTGCTCTCTGGCGCTGATTACAATGAAGCCCACATAAGGGCAGATGAGATATGCAAAGCTGAGAACAGGACGTTCATAGACGCATTCAATGACCGGTGGATCATATCTGGCCAGGGTACCATAGGTCTCGAGATACTAGAGGATCAACCAGACATCGATATCATACTCGTTCCAATCGGAGGCGGCGGACTAATATCAGGCATAGCACTGGCTGCCAAGATGTTAAAGCCCGGCATCAGGATTATCGGGATTCAGTCAGAACAGGCAGATTCCATGAAGCAATCTGTTGCCGCAGGAAAGATAGTCCCCTATACAAGCACAAACACCATTGCAGACGGCATTTCAGTTAAATATCCAGGAGAGCTTAATCTGCGTATCGTCCAGAAATATGTTGACGACATAGTTACCGTCAGTGACGAAAGCATTGCAATGGCGCTTTACAAGTTGCTTGAGAGAAACAAGGTTCTTGTAGAGCCTTCTGGTGCTGTAGGACTTGCAGCACTGATGGAAGGAAAGATCGAGGTAAGGGGAAAGAAAGTGGCAATAGTCCTCTCAGGAGGAAATGCCAACCTTCTGCTTCTTTCCAAGATAATATACAAGGCTATGGAGATTGAAAACCGGCTTGTAAGGATTAATTTTCAGATACCGGACAGACCCGGTACGCTGATGAAGATAGCCACGACAATTTCATCGATAGGTGGCAATATATACCACGCGCAGGTAGACAACATGGAGAGGAGCACACCAGTCGGTTTCCAGAGTGTGAAGTTCACAGTCAATGTTAGGGGAAAAGCCCATGCCGACGAACTTATAGACAAGCTAAGGACCCTGGGCTATTCATTTGAGGTTGAAACGTGACTCAATACCTGATGGAAAAACCCACATAATCAACATGCGGCAGGAGTCTCATTTCTCTTCCAGTCACCGTTGCGCCCGGAAGATCCGTACATTCATTGATTACCGCCATCACGGTCGGTTCCGGACCGCTGAAGCAAGCCTCCACTGATCCGTCCTCTGCATTCCTTATCCAGCCTGAAACTCCCTTGCTGTTAGCGACAACGGAGGCATTTCTCCTGAAATTAACACCCTGAACCTTTCCCTTGAACCTGACCTCTGCGGTTATCAGCTGCGATTCCACTGTTTCAGCTCCCTGGACGAATTGTTTCTTTACTCTTCCTGCCTATGATTCTTCCAATCTCTGCCATCTCCGCGACTCTGGTGGAGTTTGGACCCCGTATTGGAAAGCTGGCTACATAAACCAGGGATTCATGAATGCGGGAATCCTGGAGGCCAATGCTGAATTCTTTCTTGCCGGAGAACGTGGCGTACGTAACCTTGCCGATGAAGCATACTATCCTGGGCTTCATCGTCATGATTGCGTTATGAATCCTTGCTACCCCGTCACGCTCCTCACCCTTCAGGAGGCCAGCAGTATTGATTGTCGGCCTGTCCACAAGATTCATAAAGCCATATCTGTAAACGCCGGGGAAGTCCACTGAATACACCTTCCTGAGGTTGTCTTCATTCCTCAGATCCTCCACAGGGTTGTCGATCAATCCCGCCCTTGAAAGAATATACCAGAAATTCTTGTTGTTTGAGAAAGGGATGCCCCTCCTGAAAGATCCGGGATGAGGGTTGATGCCAACAAAGAGTATCAAAGCATTCTCAGGCACGTTGTAAACTATCATTCTTTCCCCCATAGGTTATATTTTCTCCGCTGACCTCTGCAAATGGCGTTAATTTATGGATGGAAAGCCTGGTCCCGCCCGTGATCTCATACACATGGTATCCCCTGACAAGCATTGCGTCCGCAATCAGCGAGCGGTGGCAGCTGAATGGGTTTCCTTCGGCGCACATTATGGCTACCCTGTTCTTTCCGGTCAGGTTCTGCAGATCCGCAAGGGCATTCCTGAACTGATCAGTCTGCATATAGTCAGCGAACCCCCTGAAGCTTTCATTGATCCATCCGCTGTTTACGGAATTTACCAGCGGTTTACGCAGTCCTCCCAGCCCTTTCATGTGAATGTACGATATGCCTGCAGCTTCAAGTTCTGTCGGCAGGGAATCTATATTGAACTCCGGCCTGTGCCGGGATTTCGGGATTGTGCGCACATCCACAAGAATATCAATACGGTTGACCTTGAGCAGCGTGAGAAATTGATCAAATGGCCTGTTTGAATAACCCACTGTGAAGAGGATTCTTTCGCTTTTACCGGTAACTGCTGAATCATCCTGCAAATCTGTCATAATCACATTGCTTTTTGTAATAAAAATAATTGTAAAAATATTGATATTGCTAATTCCTGCTTACAACCGTGACTATGTCCTGGTCCTTGAGGTCGTAGTCCAGGCCTGCCCTGATTTCACCCATTTTCCTGTTAGGGCCAGTCATTATGGCATACCTGAATGAGGACATCATTTCCCTGCTTATCTTCCTGCAGACATCACGTACCTTGGAACCCTGAGTTAGAACCAGCGGCCTTTCAAAGTCCACCCTGCCTGCCTTGTCCTTTAGATAAATTCTCACGAACTGCAGGGATTCAAAAATGGCGTCCTTGAGCTTCTCGATCCCTATTCCCTTTGACGCTGAAACCTCCACAACCGCACCCCATTGCTTCTTGAGGGCTTCTATCCTGGACTCATCGTGTGGTATGTCTATCTTGTTAACAGCCACTATTGATGGCACATAAACAACATTCCCCTTAAGAAAGTCGATGAGGTCATCTGCCGTTATCCGTTCCCTGATGTACAGTTCCGCGTTGGTAATCTTGAATTCCTTGAGTATCTCCCGGATAGAATCCTCGTCAAGCAGCGTTCCCTTAGGCCTGTACACCTTAAGACCACCACTGTTGGTCTTCTTCAGTGAAACATTTTTCCTCTTCCTGTTGAGAACGATACCCGCTTTGTATAGCTCATTCTGTATCTTATCGACTCCCTGCGTCTGGACATCCACGACTATGACTATGAGATCAGCGCTTCTTACCGTACTCAGAATTTCCCTGCCTCGCCCGGAGCCTGAAGCTGCATTTTCTATTATGCCTGGAAGATCAAGGATCTGCACCCTTGCACCGTTGATCTCCAAAATTCCTGGAATCACACGGAGTGTTGTGAATGCAAAGTTACCCACTTCACTGTCAGAATCCGTAAGCTTGTTCAGGAGGCTGCTCTTTCCGACATTTGGAAAGCCTACAAGTGCAACTGTGGCATCACCACTCTTTGGTATGGAAAACCCGGTTCCACCGTGACCCTTGTGCGACTCTGCTTCCATCTGAAGCTTGGAGATCCTTGCCTTCAGTAACCCAATATGCCTTTCAGTCGCCTTGTTGTACTGGGTTTTCTTGATCTCTTCCTCTATCTCGTGAATCCTGTCCTCTATGCCGGCCATTTGCTGTACAACGATACCATCGAATTACTTTAAGTTGACTGATTCACACATGGGAGGCTTGGTTTTTCCATCAGGCTTCAATGTACGGTCTCCTTCTTGAATGCCCCTAGGAACGGAACAGACAGTGCGCATGCGGATATCACGATGCCTATGATCATGAAGAGCGATCTGTCAGAACTGAGCTCAATTATCACCCCGCCGATTGCTCCGGAGAGAAAGGTCATTGAGAGGGCAAGCGTATTGAACAGCCCCATGATCCGCGCCATCATATCTGAAGGTATGTGCCTGTTGAGCACCGAAAACATCGGAGGATTTATCATTCCTATCATCGCGCCCATCGCGAACACAGGGATGTAGAGTAAATATGCTGACCTGATGAAAGTGACAGAAGCGAATGCTAGGCCGACCACCAGAAGCAGGGGCATGGCTATGCGATCCAGCCTCCCTTTCAGCCTTGCACCAGGGATTGACCCTGCAGCTATCCCTGCGGATATCGCTATGAATATGAAACTCAGATATATTGCCGGCAGCTGGAATACATCCTGGATCATTACAGTGAATGCTATTCCTATCATGGCAACAGCCATGTTTGCTACAAGCGTAAGAAAGAGTCCTTCCTGCAGAAATCTATCTCCTGCGAGGAACCTGAGACCTCCACGCAGTCCGTCAGCAACTGATGAAGAGTGCAGGTCTGCTTCGCGATGCCTGATAAGGAAGAGCGGTATTGCCGCAATAAGGAAGACCGCTGCCAGTGCCGTTTCGCCAGCCATAACACCAATGAACAGAAACACTCCGGACAGGATGTAACCAAAAACCTCAGCGATTGATCCGATACCGTTCATCACGGACGATCCTTTCTGATATTCCTCTTCCTTCAGAAAGATCTTGAACCATACTGCCCTCACTGCATTTGTTACATCCGAAGTAAAGCCTACTGCCACCACAGACACATATATAAAGAGGACAGCAAGTCCATAAACATGCAGGACTGCTGCAGCCATCAGCAGTAGAACTGCTGCCGACCTTGCGACTACTGCTGTTATTGCTATTGCTTTCTTGTGCCGAGACCTGTCAATGAAAGCTCCCACTATGAAGGAGAAAAGGAGAGGAATTGAGAAGAGGCCATCTGCCAGTCCGGAAATTATTGGCGATCCGGTGATCCTGAGCGTGATCCAGATGACCATTAGGGAGAAAGCTGATATACCGGTTCTTGACACGGAGAAACTTGCCATTACCATTCGGAAATTTGTCTTCATTTCATATAAATCATCACTTGTCATATAACTTAATACCTACCTATAACAATATCTTATACGTAGATATTTAATTGATATATAAATGTAGGGTCATATGAACTCAAAGGACAGGGGGATGACCCTGGCGAATTCGTTCAAGAACCCGACAAAACTGGAAATTGTAACTGTACTCATTCAGAAAGGAAAGATGACCGTAACACAGATGTCGAGAATTATAGGAACGACAAAATCGAATCTCTACCAGGCAATAGCGGAACTCGTATCAGATGGCCTGGTGAATCCCCCTGAAGTGAAGGTTACAAAGAATTATGTGGAAAAGTTCTACACCATAAACGAGCAGGCTTTTTCGGAGGTATCTGCGGAAGAATGGAAAGAAAGGATGTTGTCACTCAGCACAGATGACCTGAGGGATCTTGTTGTCTCTTTTCTCCTCACCCAGTCCGTGATAATGAAGATAATGGCGGAGGAGTTCAACATGTCGGGTGATCCAGCAATGGAGAACTTCAGGGAGATTTTCAAACGCGGTTTCCTTTTTCTTTCCTATTCGAAACTTTCCAACGATTCGTATATCAAGGCCGCATCTATTTTGAAGACCGTTGAAAGCACACTCAGTGAATCGGAAAAGCAAGACAGCACGAAGAACCCAAAGAACATGCTGCTTATCGTTGGTATTCCCTCCCTGGACATTCTAAGGTTTATGAAATAATTTATTTACCGCTAAATTTCCCCGTGAGCTTTTCGCGACAAAGATCTGAGGGATCAACCAGAGTTTCCTGTCGCCATTTTTTTAGCACTTGCCTTGTCCTTTATTCTCATTATGTTGAAGAAGAAAAGGAATATAGCTATCATCAGGACATATACCGAGGAATAGGCCATTACATTGCCAGCTTCGCTTTGCTTTGATATCAGGTCTCCTCCAACGCGCAAGAAAACAGCAAGATTCAGCGCGTATATGGGTGATTTGGTGACTCTTGTGGTATCGACTTTCAATTTAAGTGTTAACGGGAAGATAATTGGGCTATGCGCTATTATGAATAACCCGATAAAGCCGATGGCAATTGAGTGTGTTGCAGGGTCCATGAACCCGCTTTCCACGTTCATCTGTACCAGATAAAGCGCGATTCCAACTAGTAGCCATGCATATGAGGAAATAATGCTGAATTGCATGAATGACTGGAGTTTTCCTGGACTCCTAAGTTTCCTTGTTGTAGGATCATACCTTATCGAAGTTAACACCAAGATTAAGAGGAATATTTCTGAGCTATCAAAAAGTAGCCGGTCTATGAGCATGTAGTGCCCCAGCGTTGCGAAAAACAATAAAACCGGGATCATTATTGAAGAAAAGACAAGAATACCCATTGTGACTTTTCCAATGCTCCGTATTTGTCCGAGTTCGATGCGTTCACCGAGAATATATATGATCGGAAACGACAGGAGAAGAAAGGCTACAATAGGGGATTCAATTGCTGAAGTTATAGATTCAGCGATTGAAGAAAACGACAACGCCACCAATGCAGAACCCATGATCAATTTAACTCCAAAGTTTCCAGGATTCCGCAGGGAAACCATAAACCACGTGAGAAGAAGGCCGGTAATTGCAATTAAAACAGAGCCAGTATATCTCAAAATAGCGTATTCAGAGGCATATCCTATAGAAAGGAGAAGAATACCTGGCAACATAATTACTATTATAAGATAAGAAATAGGGAGCCTCTTAAAGATAAGAAACTTGTTCATTATTTCAATTTTTTCCGCAATAAGAAGACCACCAATAACGCCGAAAACCATTAGAACGGGATGTACAGATATGTATGTTCCCAGAATGCTATTCGAGAAAAAACGATCCTGTTCTCCTAGTTTCGCCATGCCAATTGAGAAACCGATAACTAAAAACGAAATGGATGCGACGAGATAGAATAGAGTTAATTTCGAACGATTTACTGATAAAACTTGAGTCAATTGGTCACCTGCTGTAAGTAGTTGTGATCCCCTTTTCCTCTGGGCCTCTCTTGGGTCTAAATCCAACCGTCATCAAGTTATAAGTATGTATTACCATGGACAGAAGTAGAGCCAAAACTGCCGGAGCGAACAATATTTTCAGCTGATAGACATTCATCGCCACTCCGAGTAATATAATCGCAATATTCAGAAGACTTATTTCTATTTTTATTGTGTTCACATTAAATGGTATTCGCCTAGCATATGATGGTACCATTATGTTTGTGACTCCGAATATCATGGAAGTAACGAAACCAAACAGCCAGATAAGCGAAATGCTTTCAGATGTCACTGGTATTTCGAATACGCCCCTTAACAGAAATAACGTGGTACCGGCAAGAAGATAAATAAAAGCCTGACCAAAATACCTCATGTTTATCGAAATATACTCGTTATCCATGATTTCACACCGGACCCTATCCTATACCTGACCATCATCTCTGCATAAGGATAACATTGACCCCTAATTTTTTAGGGATTATACAAATGTTTTTCAACCTACCATCTAATTGAACAAAAATTCTTAACAAAGTGTTACGCCCACCATACAAATGTTAAGGTAATACGTATATCAAAACTCGTGAGATATATCAAGGTTACCAAGTTTGCCGCTGAACTTAATCGTTAAGTACACGCTGAACCTGCGTAAATATGGACACAAAGAGATTTAAAAGACTGAATTACACCGCAATTTCTCCTGATCTGTATAAAGCACTTTCTGGATTAGAAATGTATGTGCATTCCTCGAAACTAGAAGATCCGCTTCTCGAACTCATCAAACTGAGAGCTTCGCAGATAAATCAATGCGGATGGTGCATTGATATGCACACAAAGGACGCTTTGATAAATGGTGAATCATCCCAGAGGCTGTTTCTTGTCAGTTCTTGGAGAGATGCACCACAGTTCAGCCAAAGAGAGAAACTAGCTCTGGAGTGGTGTGAAGCCATAACAAATATATCAAAGAGTGATATCGATGATGTCTTATACCAGAAAATGTTAAATGAATTCGGAGAAAAGGAACTTGTTGCTTTGACGGCATCAGTCGTCGCCATCAATGCTTGGAATCGTTTTAACATAGCATTCCGAGCAATCCCCGGAACCTACGAGCCAAAGAACGATACAATAAAGAAATGAATTATAGGTTTCATAAAAAGTGGCCGTCAACTCTTTTGCTTATTTCAAGCGTATTTTCCCGATGCGAGTTTTCGTTCAACCTCTTCGTGATCTCCTTCGCTGGGAAATGGGACCACTATATGGAGGCCTTCGATATCGGTAGTCGCTTTTATTCCTCTTTTCTTCCCTCGTGGAACTATTATTAAGCTACCGGGTTTCAACATAACTTCTGTCTCGTCAACAGTGGCGGTTCCCGTACCTTTGAAAACATGGAAAATCAAGTCAACATCTGGGGAGTGAACTGGTATAAACTGACCAGCTTTAATATAGGTGACAAGCACACCATACTTATCGTTTGAAAACACCGGGACTGCAGTAAACCTGCGCTCATTATAGGATCTGCTTCTGTCATAGTCCGTGATAATAACAGATTCGCCCTTATCATTTTCCGCGGATTTGACGAAATGACCAACCCAAACCCCATCCTTGCGCTGTTCTGCATAGTATTTTTCAATATTCACAGGTAGACCGACATGTTCCATTTGCATGAGAAGGTGATCGGGTTCATGATCCACGACTACATCCAGAGTCTCTCCTTCATTCAATTTTTTAAACTCATTAAAAATAGTTTCATGTCTGATTCGCTGGTCTAGCTTTCTGGCATCGATGGTTCTTCTTTCCTGACTTTCTACAGTCATATGTTTCGAATCCAAACAGATATTTGATCTTGGTCCCTAAGTATTTAGGCACCCCCTTATTTGTCCTGAAACTACAATGATCAACCCAAACTCAGTCCGAGAATCGGGGAGTCACCACAAATGAATACTATTATTAAATATGGATATAAAGGAGGGTTTAATCCTCCAGAATCATTGCTTTAATTCTACCTCTGGTTTGTATCCAATTCTCTCCTTCACACCAGCTACGATATATCCCTTGGCCTGATCAAAACTGATTTTCGGAGGTACAGGTTTCGCGTTCTGATCTACTAAGGCCTCTAGGAGAAATGGTCCCTGGCTTTTCAGCATAGCGTCTACTGCCGCTTCAATTTCGACATCGTTGGCGATCCTTTGTGTGTCTATTCCATAAGCGGAAGCCAATGACGAGAATTCTGGGTTGACAAGATCGACTCCCCACTGTGGGTAACCCATCACTTCCTGTTCGAATTTGATCATTGCCAATTTACTGTTGTTGAAAACCACAATCTTAACCGGTATGTTGTATTTCTTAATTGTGGCAAGTTCCATTATTGTCATGGTCATTCCTCCATCTCCGACGATAGAAATCACCTGTCTATCTGTTGATAATGAAACACCAATCCCCCCAGGCAATGAACACCCCATGGAAGCCAGACCACCAGAGAAGAGAAATCTCTGTCCCGATCTCGCTCCAAAGTGACGAGCTATCCAGACTGTTGTATTTCCGGTGTCCCCAACGATTACAGCATTGGGATCAGCTTTTTGAGAGATTACCCTCGCTAGTCTAGCAGGATTAATGAATCCGTAATTTCTGGATTCTAATTCCTGTAGTTCCCGGTTCCATGATTTTATCTCTGAAGCAAATTGTAACCCGAACTTTTTCTTCTTTTCCGAGACGCTTTTTATGATTGAGGTCAGGAACGTGTGAGAATCCGACAGAACAGCAAAATCGACAGGAAATTCTCTTCCGATGTTGCCACCATCTATATCCACCTGGATAATCTTCGCTTTTTCTGAAATGAATCGCTGATATGGATAAGTAGTACCGATTGCGATAATCAGATCAGTTTTGGCCATTGCTTCCATGGATGGCTTTGATCCTAGAAGACCAAGAGCACCCAGAACTCTTGGATTATCGTCTGAAAAGATTCCCTTGCCAAGCAACGCATATATAATCGGAGCACCTATTTTCTCGGATAGATCTGTTATCCATTGCTGCTCGTTAATCGAGCCAGAGCCGACAAGCAATACCGGAGATTTGCTTTCATCTATTGCTTTTGAGATTTCCGAAAGGTCTGGATTGAAAACTGGAATCGGACTATACGTGCTCAAAGTCTTTGGAACCTCTATGTTCTCGGTAAGTATGTCGACAGGTATGTCGAGATGTGCTACACCGCTATTTCTTTTCGATTCCCTGATAGCCCTGGAAATCAGATACGGTGCGGATTTCGCCTCGACTACTATTCTGTTAAAAATGCTCACGTCATCAAACAGTTTAGTCATGTTGACTTCCTGATGGTAATCGTGACCTATCATCTCCATGCCCACCTGACCGGTGATCGCTATGACAGGAGCCTTGTCCATTTTAGCATCGTATAAACCGTTTAACAGATGTATAGAGCCGGGACCGGAAGTCCCAAAACATGCCGCCGGGCTCCTATTCAGTTTTGCGTCAAAGGAGGCAGCAAAGGCTCCTCCTTCCTCGTGTCTAACCTGGATGTACTTAAGTGAACCTTTTTTCCTGATAGCTTCCACGAGTGGATCAATAGAATCGCCTGGAACTCCGTATATTCTGCGCACACCTCCATCAACTAAATAATCTACAATGATTTCTGCTACTGACTTTTGCATCATTATCACTAACGAGATATCATTCCGATGGTTTCATTGTTAATCCCTTTGTTTTTAGGGGCTACATCTCTAAAAGTAATGTTACCTCCAATTTTACCGGATACCAGTGCTAGAGTCACGCCTCTCGTAAAATAGAGGGGCATTGTGCAGAGGCAATGACAGCCATGGGTTGTGTAATCAAGCCCACTGCTGCTACGTCACTTTTAAGTAATAGGGGTCAATAATAAACATGATCTCTTTGATAGAAGCTGAACTGGAATTTGAATCACCCATGAACTGGATCAAATCAATAGTAAAAAAACATTCAGCTATGATTAAGATCAGAGATATACGCAGAAGCGAGGAAGGCGTTAAAGACCTTGTTGATTTTTTTGTTCCTCTTAATACTGCCGATGGTTCACAGAAGGAAATCTTTAAGCTCGTTGGAAATCAAAATAACAGCATGGTCATGATCGACGATAACCACACAACTGCTATTGTTGATGCAGACAAATGTGCTATATGTAAAACGATGCTGAACTGGGACCTATTTCTCATAGAGGCACACACGAATGGTGTAGGTGACATTATCATGCGTTTGCTTGCGCCAGATGAAGAAACAGTGTCAGGGTTTCTCGGTAGGCTTGAAGCTGATGGTGTCAAATTTAAATTAATTAAAAAGCATAACCTGAACAAGAAAAAAGAAATAACCGCCAGACAGGAATTCGTGGTAAGAACTGCTCTCGATCTTGGATTTTTCGATTATCCGAAAAAAGTTAACTTAGAAGGACTCTCAAAGCGATTGAACGTTTCCTATGTTACTCTGGCCGAAATCTTGAGACGGGCGGAGAAAAATATAATATCCTTATACTTGAAGAAAAACTAGATTCTAAAATAGAGATGAGTAATTCAGTGCCTCAGGCAGTGCTTATCGAACTATTGCATTTTTATACTTTGATCGCAGCATCCGTTTGAGAACGGATAAGATCACTTGCGGCTAAAGCGGCGGGGTATAAGACCTCTTCTTCCAGTGAAATATGGTGTATCAGTTCGTCGGCTATACCACTGATTTCATCGCTTGAAAAAGAACTGAATTGTTTTCTCGCATGGTCGACGACGTTAACCATGGACCTGTGTTCCTCCAGCATTTCTCCGTAATTTTCCCTAAAATTATTGCTGGCGTCGATAAACTCCTTGCTTTCACTTCCGACTGATTCGCTTGTCCTGCCCTTAAGGAACTTTAACAAAGGTACCACAGACACGTTTTCGCGTTCCATATGGCATTTGAAAGAACAGAGTATATCGGAGAACGCGCTTCCCAATGGATTTTCTTCCTTAGAAACGCTTTCCAGTTTCCTGACCAGTTCCTCATGCTCTTCATCCAATAACGACCTACTATCTGTCATAACTTATTATTTGTCTCATGTTAATCTGATTTCTCCCGAAAAGTTTAGGGATACTTGCTAATAGTATCTGGCTTAAAGGGCCATTTTAAGCATTCTCTGCGTTGCCTATCAATAGAAAGCCTAAGTATTCATTCAACAGGTGAATGGTAATAATCACTCTAGAGCCTTTAAGGCGTAACTTCTTCAGCTCTTGCTAAGAATACTTTTTAATGCCACCGCATTGTTGTGTTCTTCATTCCTTGAGGAAAAAATTAACGTGACTATAGGATGTGTAGAGATTATCTGCTGGAGTAGAGTTACTGAGTTGTTACCTGATAATTCCTGGCTATATTTTTCCACGAATGTGTCCCATTTACTGTCTTCATGATTAAACCATTTTCTTAGCTCAGTTGATGGCCCGATCTCTCTTAGCCAAAGATCAACATGTGCTTTTTCTTTTGCAATGCCTCTCGGCCAGAGGCGTTCCACAAGAACCCGATATCCATCACTTTCGGAATAAGGCGCGTAGATTCTTTTCAAATTCACGGTCATATGGACGGATTTAACTCCAGACTATAACATTTATTATTTAGACACTTATCTTTATGGATTCGCATGTCTGTCGAGAATCTTTGTGAGTGGCCGATCCTGAACTTTTTGCCGTTGAATGCCCAAACAGTTTCGGCTTAACATAAACCACCCATCTGTATTCTATTTATCCTGTTTAACAGAGATATCGGCAAACGCAGGCGATTCCCATTCCCATACATCGGCGAGATAATCGTCGAGTCCGAATGATGAATTTATTTTGGAAACATCCGTAGTTTTGTCTCTCATCCTTATCCTTCTCTCGTTAACCAGTACAAAACAACTATTGAAAGTTACCCACAAATTATTAGGGGATATAAAAATAATCCAGCGCCATTTTAACGCGATCGTTTGGCCTCATGGTTTACAATTGACAAGGTTAGGCAATCCCTGGGCAAATTTGGTATATAGTAAAGGAGAGTTCTCTTGTGAAACCTTGCCTAGATATAGACGATAGAAGGTGATGAGAAGCAATGTCAATCCCCAGTGGAAACTTGGAGTCAAATAGTTTCAAGTTTGATCCATATCCCCAGGATGCAAAAATTTTGGGAGAACATCAGAGACACCTTCCCTTGCACTCGTATTAAAGCCAGAAAAATCCTGATATCCGTAAAAATGTTCCTAAACGCTGTTAACATGCCTCATGGTATTTTCTTTCCTAATATTCCGTGAATTTTTTCGATGAGTAGCCACCAATAACACTGCAAGACAAGCAGATGCACTGCCTCATCAGCACTTCCATATATTACAGGTCAGAATGATCCCGTTGTGATCAGATGTTTTACGTGTGTAAAGGATTTCTTGAGGGTTGTTTTTTTGATTTCCAGTCCATACATATCTATGGAGACGGGCCATCTTCAACCCATTCCTGATTGAGAAAAAGATTATGCCAGTTTTCTACCAAATGCAATTTGATTCTTGAGAAGCGGTACATGGATCCAGTCCCACAGGACGCCCAACCTGTTCCGCATTGGACGTACTTTTACCAAGTGCACGAAACGCCATAATAACCATCCAGCAAAACCAGTGAGCACAATTCCATTGGATAGTTTGCAAACACCATTGAATTTTCCAAGAGATACCATTATTCCTGAATTTCTAAAGCGAAAATCTGGAAATCCAGTGAGATTACCGTTAAGCAGCAGGTGCCCTAAAGCCATGGCCGCGTATCTCCCTTCCTGTACAGCAACTGCGGCGGTTTGAGGCACGCTCAGTGATCTACCATTGAATGTGGGAAGGGCATTGTCACCCAGAACAAATACACTTTCGGAACCTAGTGCTCGTAAATTTCCATTTACCAATATCCGACCAGATTGGAGCGCTAAACCTTGTTCCCGAAGATCAGTAACAATTTTACTGTTCTGGACACCAGCTGCCCAGAAAACATGAGAAGTTTTTATAGTCGCTCCGTTAGAAAGCCTTACTTCGTCTCCAGTAATTTCTTCAACCTTGCTGGATAGACGCACCTTAACTCCGGACTTTACTAATTCATCTGAGATTATATTTGATAGTTTTATGTCGTTTTCACCCACAAGATTGTCTTTCGCTTCTATGAGTTCCACTCTGAAATTATCTCTTGATCTTCCGCTTCTTGCGTTAGCATACTCAGCAATCGAACCTGCAAGTTCAACACCAGAAGCCCCTCCACCCACTACGACAAAAGTATCCCGAGGTTCTTCCTGTTCATCCAACCCTATCAGCAACTGATCTTTTTTTACAGAATCTTGAAGAATAAGCCTGATCTCCAGACCGTCTCTGAGAGATTTTAGCGGAATTGCATGTTCCCGCACCCCTTTTACTCCAAAATCATTATTTTCCGTGCCCAGTGAGATTATAAGATAATCATAGGGAATTTCTCCTTCAGATGTGATTATTTTATTAGATTTCAGATCGATTTCCATGATATTAGCAGTGATGAAATTGAACCCCATATCCTGGATTCTTTCCGATGCATGGATCGAAATATGTTTATCACTTACCTGTGCGGTGGCGACCTGGTAAAGCAATGGTGAAAACAGCATAAAATCCGTTGCATTAATGGCCGTTACATCTATCCCGCTCAATTTATTTTCCCGGATTCTGCTATGCAAATTTTCCAGGAAAGATATCCCTGCGAATCCTGTTCCAAGCACTACGACCCTCAGTCCAAGATGCTGTTTTAATTGTTTTTCGTTCATAGAATCACTCCCTATAATCTCATTCTAGAGTCATTGACTAGCTGTTTTAGCGAGTGCGCTCCCCGCAGAGTTAAAGGTTCCGGAAAGGATATGCTCGGCAGCCTGGCAGGCTATCTTAAGTGAGGCTTTCTCAAGTTTTTCGTGTGCTTCAACACTCCGCCATAATCTTTCTCCTCTATAATTTCCTGTTTCCTTCGAGAGCTCTAACATCCTGTGCGCAGCAATTCTTGTGCTTTCATGTTCCTCTTCCATGTCTTTATATTCCATCGAAAATTCCTCTGCAATTCTCTTAAGCTGATCCTTATTATTCATGAACGCATAAGACTCCTCTGTTATGTAATTGAGAAGTGGCACAACCAATTCCTCTTCCTTCGCTACATGATCCGCAAAAATAGATTGAAATTCGAGAAAACTCGGTGCCGAATCCGGTCCCTTGTTGTCGTAAATCGTCTCGAACTTCCAGTTCTTATGATTTGATACATTTTCCATTCTGATCATCAAAGTTAGTAATGCGCGTGTGCCCTTATCATTAATCCCGAAGGATTTAGGGCTAGAGTGAAAACCCATAGACAAGTCCGTTGTTCATGTATCAATTGATAAGATATGAAGTCCAAACAACACGAGGAAACAATCTAACGCTCCATAGGTGTAAAACCAAAAATAAGACGCTTCCAGTCATCTATCCGGTTCCCTCTATTCTGGTCTCTAAATGCTCTAAGACCTCAATCTCTTCCTTGGAATGAATTTTCAGTATATTTAACATAGTGTGGCTTAACATACTTATCTGATGGTAATCCATTGTTGATCTAACTAATACTGTTTCCTCAAATGTAAGTTTCCTTAGCAGATCGTGATCTCTTGATAATCGTTGAAGAATACCGTTAATTCCTGGATCGGCTTTGAGAAGATCCCTATATAAGCCATCTTCCTCTTCTTGTGCATGGGCCAAGACTTTATCATTCCACAGACTTTCCAGGGTCTCTGTAGCCATTTTGTTTATAGCCTCCGTGTTAGAATCGTGGGCATCCAGTATTGCAAGTGCCTCCTCTATTTCGCCCTGGACAGCGTAGTGAATCATTTTGTGCGATTCTTTTTTTCTTAGCGCCGGACCGGACATATTTTTCCTCCACTTTTATCAACTTACGGAATCGTTCCTCACTGTATTTTCCTCACTCAAACGATCACCCGAAACAACACTGTGGATCAGACCGATGAATTCATAGAGCCAGGCTGCAATTGCAATATAAATAAATAACTCCGGAATCACAAGGAATGCCTTGAAACCCGAAGCTTTTGCAAGAAAGTAGGTGGAGACAGTATACATCCCCATGGGGAATACGCCTCCCCAGAAAAGAGGATCATAATTCAGCAGGCTTTCTCTTCCCTTCGTATACTTCAATATGCCTACGATAAGAAGCCATGGTATCCACCAGCTTCCATACGCCCACATGAGGAGAGCAGAGCCTAACAGAAATTGCCTCAAGATATCGGATTGAGATGCGAAACCCGATGCGTTACCATTTAAAAATATTAATACTCCAGCCAATGTCGTGATAGCCGTTGCTCCCATATTGATCCAATATGGCCCGGTAAGATCATTTGTGTTAAGCTTCATGAATAGAAGCCTGTAATTAATGAGGGACATCACTAATACGTATGTTAACCAGCCAATCATATAGAAAACGAGCGAGAATATATACATCCAGCTGTGGATAGGAGACAATTGGGCTGCAAGAACTGCTACCGACTGAGTGGAGACAATCGCTATTAGCCACGCACCATTTATACCATTCTCCAATGATGGTTTATTTTTACTCAGAGAAAGGGAGACGAAAATAAAATACTGATAAAAGAACCAAAGTATTAAACCGAATAACCACAAGTCAAATGCTGCCGTGTAGTTCTTTTCCACTACAAAAAATACGGAACCTAGCGTATTGGTTCCCGCAATTACAGTAAAGAACCCAGGAGCGCGGGAATGATCCTCCAGATCCCTTAGATAATATCCACTATACACAATTACCCTGTAAATAGAAAGGATCCAGAGTACAATGTAACCTATGAAATCCACATAGAACAGGAATTGTGAAAGTATGTATATGCTGTAAATATAAGCTGCAATTGAAACGATTCCAGTAGCCATGACCATTGCAAAATATGCAGGTAAAAGGTTTTTTGCTGTGTTATCCCATCTCATAGAGATTGTGGCCACGAAGTGGTTCATCTTATCTCCTGTGACTTTATATCCTGTGAAATGCCATCTTCACTTCCAAATTTTCTGAACAGAATCGGCTTCCGGAAAAGATATCTAACAGGCGTAGTAAATATATGAACCAGTCTAGTAAACGGAATAGATGGGTACAAGAGGAATGAAACCAATATATGAATTTTGAATATCAAGGGCACATTGTTCATCAAAGACGCATTTGGCTGGAACGTAAAAAAGCCAGTCATCCATTGACCCACATTGGCCATGACTGCATTATAAGCGGCTGATCCGTTGATTACGTCATAACCAAGCGGAAGTGTTAGCCCCAGTGACATTATAACTAGAAGCAGGAATAGCACGTAGGTATCTCCAAGGCTTGAATTTACGCGCACTCTTTTCACAAAGACCCTCCTACCAATCAGAATTGCAAGCCCTATCCATGCCATAATTCCAAAGATCGCTCCGAGAACGACTGAGGCAATAAAATTCATATAATCCGAAACACCGAACCTATTAAGTAGCTGGATAGGAACAAAAAGGCCTGCGAAATGCCCAAGAATAACAAATATAAGCCCATAATGAAAGAATCTCGCGCCCCACTGTAGGCGTTCTTTTTCAAACAACTCACTTGACTTCGACGTGATGCTAAGTGGTTTAAATCTGAACCTGTAGACGATTCCAATTATCATAACGGCAAACGAGAGATATGGATAAATTACCCATTCCAGCTGATCTATATAGCTCATCAATACTCCCCCCCATCATATTTCATCGGGAACGGCAGTTCCCCTGTATCTACATCACCCGGAATTATCTCCCTTACATGTCCAGATTCTTCCAATACCCTGCCAAGGAGCGCGAATATATTACGATACATATCCGAATTAACCTTATCGACCGTTTTTGAAAAATATCTGTGGAGTCGCGTTTCAATATCTGCTGGTACTTCTCCGGGATCAAGGGAAGACATGAATTCCAAAAGAATTGGTATATAGTCAGGTGTTTCTTTACCGATAATCTTAAAATGTTTTTCTTCGATCATTTGTTTGATTTCAATCAACGCGTTTCCTCTCTCCCTGCTGTCTCCATACTCAAATGCTGTCAGGTAAAGATATGAGCTTCCCGCCATTTCGAAGCACCTTACGTACTCCATCTGAATGTCCAGAATATCTCTAGACTTCACGTATTCCAGAAAGTCCACTGTTTCGCTTTCGATCATCTCTCCTGTTCGTGGCGATATTGATTCAATGTAAAGACCGGTTGAATCGTATTCCGGATAATCCAGAATCTTGGAAGCAATGCTCAGTGTAGGCCTTGACTCGGCTTTCAGTATGTACCACCCCTTTTAAGTTTTGGCTGAACGATTCCTTCTGGCGGAGCAATACCCTCAAGGCTGCATGCTCCTTGAAGGTAAGAAGCATCGGCTGCGTTATCTCTCCTAGCTGTCGGAATCACGAAGCGATCCTCGTATTTTGCAACTCCAAAGAGTCTGGCCATGTCCGTAACCTCCTGTTCGTCCATACCTGATTCATTGAGAAGTTTTGAATTTCCTGGCTCCCCGAGACCGATCGATCTCATATAAGATCGCATGGCACTCATTTTAAGCAGAACCTTCCTAATGACCCGGGTGTCCCCAGCGGAAAGGATCGAAGCGAGATATTCCATAGGTATTCTCATGGAATCCACAAGTGAGACATAGTCCTCGGCTGCAAATTCATCCTCATTACTGACATTGCTCAATATGGGACTCAAAGGCGGGACATACCAAACCATTGGGAGTGTCCTGAACTCAGGGTGTAGCGGAAGTGCTACTTTCCACTTTATAGCCATTTTATAGACGGGAGATGCCTGTGCCGCTTCAATCCATGCGTCATTTATTCCTTCCTCGTGCGCTAGCCTAATAACCTCTGGGTCAAAAGGGTCAAGGAAGATAGAAAGCTGACTCTCGTACAGTTTCTTCGGGTCTTGTACTGCAGCAGCCGACTCTATCCTATCCGCATCATACAGAATCGGTCCCAGATAGCGAATACGTCCTACGCAGGTCTCTGAACATACCGTTGGGAGACCAGCTTCAATGCGTGGATAACAAAAGGTGCATTTCTCTGATTTATGGGTATTCCAGTTAAAGTAAACCTTCTTGTACGGACATGCAGAGACACAGAATCTCCATCCCCTGCATGATTCTTCGTCCACAAGCACGATCCCGTCTTCGTCTCTCTTATATATGGCACCCGCCGGGCAAGCGGCTACACAAGCAGGGTTTAAGCAGTGTTCACATATACGCGGAAGATAAATCATGAAGGCTTTCTCATATTCAAAGGCGATCGCGTTCTCCAAATTTTCCAGGTTTGGGTCCATGGAGGATGTTTGACTTCCTCCTGCAAGATCGTCATTCCAGTTTGGTCCCCATTTTGGTTTATCTATCATGTCACCAGTAATTGCCGAATAGGGCCGGGCTACAGGTTGATGCTCTTTCTTACCGCTTTCCAACAAGTTATTGAATGTATAATCCCAAGGCTCATAATAGTCATCGATATTTGGAAGATCCGGGTTATAGAATATGTTCAGAAGTTTCTGGAGAGGACCTCCAGATCGCAGGCGCAGTTTGTTCTTGTGCAGCACCCAGCCGCCATTATACCGATCTTGATCTTCCCATCTTGTCGGATACCCCGGGCCAGGTCTACTTTCCACATTGTTAAACCACATGTATTCAGTTCCGGGGCGGTTTGTCCAAACATTCTTGCAAGTTACACTGCAGGTGTGGCAGCCTATACACTTGTCGAGATTCATGACCATTGCTATTTGTGACTTAACTTTCAAGCCAATTCACCTTCGTAAGTTTCCTGATAAATGCAGTTGCATCTCTCTGATGCCCTGTTGGTCCATAATAATTAAAAAAGAACGACAGCTGAGCGTATCCACCAATCATGTGGGTCGGCTTCAGGATTATTTTTGTCACGCTGTTGTGGGTTCCGCCCCTATCATCTGTGATTTCACTACCGGGAGTGCCCACTGTGCGATCCTGCGCATGATACATTATTGCGTCTCCCCTTGAAATTCTGTATGTAAGCACCGCCCTGGCAACCACAACGCCATTCATGTTATATACCTCCACCCAGTCATTGTCCTTCACATCTATCTCCTTCGCGTCCTCCTCATTAATCCATACGCACTGGCCCCCCCGGAAAAGAGTCAACATAATCGGGGTATCCGCATAGGTCGAGTGTATTCCCCACTTTTGGTGCGGTGTTAGATACCTAACTGTCAGGTGCTTTCCTGAAGCAAATTTTGAGCCGTCACCTTCTTGGGTATAGAACGCCGGGCCCAGAGGCGGCTTATGGATTGGCAGGCATTCCGCCATTTCAATCATTAACTGGTGATCCAAATAGAACGATTGTCTTCCTGTTAGCGTTCTCCACGGAATGGAATAATCAACGTTTATGGTAAAAGGCGAATACCTCCTACCGTTTTCTTCGTTTCCACTCCAGGAGGGTGCAGCTATTGCCCTTCGCGGCTGTATCACTAGATCGTCAAAGCTATAGTCCGTGTCGGCATTTCCTAAAAACTCTTTTGAAAGTGAAACCCCAGTCTTTTTGGAAAGGAATTCCCATTCCTCCTGCGATCTCTTTCCATTCGTTGCGCCGGATAAGGCAAGTATTGCATCCACAACATGCCGCTCATCAAGAAGCGATGGAAAACCAAATGCTATACCAGGTTTGTCGTAGGCAGGTAGTTTCTCGAGTAAATTGGAATAAGCCTTCTCGCCGTCGATTGTAATTCCCTTGGCAGTGATTCTCTTTTTTTCCAAAGGTCCTAGTGTAACCATTTTGTCAAAGACATGAGCAAAATCACGCCTCAGAATAGATACCTTTGGAAAATTTTTTCCTGCAATAGGCATCTCTCCGGTCTCTAGCCAGTCATCAATGACTCCCATTGGCTGAGCCATTTCGTCCAATGAATCGTGCTGCATCGAGTTCAGCATAAGGTCCTCCGCTTCTGGAAGTTCCTTTTCAGCTAGGTCTGAGAATTTTCTGGCTATGATTTTAAATGTTTCCCAGTCGGACTTAGCTTGCCATGGGGGAGAAATCGCGGCACTGAAGGGATGCACAAATGGATGCATGTCAGTGCTGCTCACATCGTATTTCTCGTACCATGTAGCAGCAGGAAGAACAATATCAGAATAAAGGGCAGAACTGGCCATCCTAAAATCAATATCAACCATCAAGTCTAACTTTCCCTCAGGTATAGGATCCGGAACCCTGACCTCATTTGGCTTCCAGCTATCGTTATGGTCTCCGAGGGGGTGGCCGCTTGATCCGAGTAAATGTTTTATGAAATACTCATGTCCTTTCCCGCTTGCACCAAGCAAATTCGATCTCCAGAGAAATAAAACTCTAGGGAAATTCAATGGATTATCCGGGTCCTCTGTAGAAAACTTCAGTTCCCCCTTCATGAACTTGTCGGCCAGGAATTTCCCTGCATCAACATCCGTCTCACATTTTGCATCCCTTATCTCTTTTGCAAGTTCAACAGGGTTTCTGTTTGTCTGTGGATAGCTTGACTGCCAACCTAGTCTTACCGCCATAGAAAGTAAATCTGCGGGATGTTTCCCGGAATACTTGCCCTTGAATGGGGTCATTTGTGAGGAATCGTATTTTTGTTCATATCTGAACTGATCTGTGGCAAGATAGAAAAACGATGTCCCATTCTGAAGTCTTGCATTTGGGTACCAGTCTAGCGCAAAAGCAATGTTACTCCACCCTTCAAATGGCCTGACCTTTTCCTGCCCGACGTAATGTGCCCACCCACCACCATTAACTCCCTGGCTGCCTGTAAGCATAACCAGGCTGATGATGCTTCTGTAAATAACGTCGCTATTATACCAGTGGTTAGTTCCCGCCCCCATAGCGATCATGGATTTTCCCTTGGTCTTCGCTGCATTTTCCGCAAATTCCCTTGCAACTTTAATGGCGAGTTTCCTATCAACTCCAGTTATCTTTTCTTGCCATGCCGGTGTATACGCGGAATCTGATTCATAATCTTTTGGATACTCTCCATCCATACCTCTTGGCACACCGAGGCTAGCAGCGAAAAGGTCGAAAACTGTAACTACTGATGCGGTTTTACCGGATGAGAGTTTAAGCTTCTTCACCGGAACTTCCCTTTTTGATATTTTTGTTCCAGAACTATCGAACTGGGGAAATTGAACTAATTCACGGCCGTCTTCTATATCTAAAAAGGAAAGCACTGGATCAACATAATCACCATCAGTACTTTTTAGATCTAGATTCCATCTTGACGAACCATCCCATCGAAATCCTAGGCTACCGCCCGGAACAATAGGTACTTGTGCATTTCCGTCCCACATAACGGTTTTCCATTCCGAATATTTTTCTGAATTGCCCAGATCGCTTGACCTGAGGAACCTGCCTGATTTGTACGAATCCCCATCTTTGTCAAGTATCACCAGAAACGGGAGATCGGTGAATTTTTTGGCGTATTTCGTGAAGTATGGTTCTTCCCTTTCAACGTAGAACTCCTTAACGATAACATGCGCCATCGATAAAGCTAGAGCCGCGTCTGTACCAGCTTTTGCAGGTAACCATACATCACTGAACTTTATGTATTCAGCATAGTCAGGGCTCACACCAACAACCTTAGTGCCATTGTACCTAGCTTCGACCATAAAATGTGCGTCCGGAGTTCTTGTCTGTGGAAGGTTAGTACCCCAAATGATGAAGTACTTTGCATTGTACCAATCTGCACTTTCAGGTACATCAGTCTGTTCTCCCCAGATTTGTGGAGATGCGGGAGGTAGGTCGGCGTACCAGTCATAAAAACTGAGCATGCTGCCTCCTATCAGCGAAAGAAATCTCGATCCTGCAGAGTAACTCACCATCGACATCGCTGGGATAGGAGTGAAGCCCATCACTCGATCCGGTCCGAATTTTTTAATGGTTGAGATTAGAGAAGCGGCTATAATTTCCGAAACTTCCTCCCACGTGCTTCTGACGAATCCACCCTTACCGCGTTCCTTAACATATTTGTCTTTGTATTCTGAATTTCCGGAGATTTTTTCCCACGCCGTGACTGGGTTTCCTGTCTCTTTTCTTAATTCCCTCCATAGTTTCATCAGTGTTCCTCTAATGTAAGGATACTTCACTCTCATTGGACTGTAGGTGTACCAAGAAAAAGTAGCCCCTCTTGGACATCCCCTGGGCTCATATTCCGGAAAATCCTTTCCGTTGGATGGGTAATCAGTCTGCTGGGTTTCCCATGTTATTATTCCGTCCTTTACATATACCTGCCAACTGCACGAACCTGTACAGTTCACTCCGTGAGTAGATCTCACTATCTTAGTATGATCCCATCTGGATCTATACATATTTTCCCAAGCACGGCTTCTTCCATCATACTGTAACCATTTGTTTGTTAGATTATTATATTCCACAGTTTTATTCTTGCTTTCTTGTTCGGTCATTTTTGTCTGTTCCTCCGATGGGATCGAATTTATTTCCAACAATTTTGAAAGTTGCCGAATCAGTCAACTCGAAAAGGAAATCCTCAAATGAGTTAACATTCGCAGCTACGAGTATCAGCCTGTTAATCTTGTTGAAATCTTTTATCTCAAAAATCTTTTCCTCAACATTGCGTTCGATGTTTCCGAATCTAGTTCGCAGTACATACAAAAGGTCTTCAACATCGGAATCTTCATCTGAAGATTCTTTCATGTATTGAACAATAACCGACGGTATTAGACTATTTTCAGATAGTCGCATGCCTGTCCAGCATATGTTATTCGCACAGTGGGAACTGCCATCGACGACATTGCCGATGGACTCATTTTTCCGAAGATTTGGGTCCAAGTCATGCGGCCTTTTCAAACGAGCACTGCTAGAAACCTCTAACACAAAATTATTAATTTTTTGCAGGCTTTAATTTAATCCCTAAATACTTAGGTCAAGGGAATTGTCGTATTCGTTATTGGTATGCGCGTAAACAGCCCGACACAAAGATTATTTCGCTTTCAACCATAAAACTAAAGAAAAGTTGGGAAGAGCTCATTCAAGTGAAAATTGAGAAATGCATCGTCTATTGAAATAAAGAAGGATTAACGCGAAGAACAAAAACGTGATTTATGTCATGGTTTTTAACTTTTACTATATTGCGCTTTCGTGAAAATTTTGTACTTCTAAATATCTCAGAGTCTTACTGGAGTGATCTAAAATCCGCGAGGAACCATAATCTCACTTTAATGGTCAACGTAAATATTCATAAAACGAGTTGTGTGAGAGCAAGAGTTTCTAAGAATGACCTATTGTCCACGGAATTCACCAGGCAAAATTAATATTTGATCCGGGAATGCTAACTTTACTCGCCTAAAGGTGATTTGCATAGTCAATTCATTGGAAAACGTTATAATTATTGGCTCGGGACCCGCGGGTCTCACTGCTGCATTATATATGGCTAGGGAAGATTTTACCCCCCTCGTAATAACGGGCACCAGTTCAGGCGGGCAACTCCTAATGACTTCCTCTATTGAAAATTTTCCAGCTTTTCCAAATGGAATAAATGGAGCGGACCTTGTTGATCTAATGAAGAAGCAGGCGGAGAGATTCGGCTCTAGGTTTGTCGAAAGGGATGTAACTTCCGTAGACTTTAACACGGACCCTCTACGAGTAATGGTGGACTCTGATGAATATCTGGCCAAGAGCGTAATTGTAGCATCCGGAGCTTCCAGCAAATGGCTTAATATTCCCTCGGAGCGTAAATTTATAGGAAGGGGTGTCAGCAGCTGTGCCACTTGTGATGCCCCCTTTTTTAAGAACAAGAACGTGCTGGTTGTCGGGGGGGGCGACACTGCCATGGAAGACTCTATCTTCCTGGCGAAGTTTGCAAAGAGCGTAACGATTGTGCACAGAAAATCCAGGTTCAGGGCTAGTAAGATAATGCAGGAGAGGGTGATGTCTGAACCGAAAATCAGTATCATATGGAACTCAATCGTAGAAGAAATACTGGGAAATTCTAAGGTGACTGGCGTAAAACTGCTAGACTCAGAGACCGGGGTGACTGCGGTGAAAGAGGTTGAAGGGATATTCCTCGCTATTGGCAATATCCCAAATACAAAATATCTTGTAGGCAGCCTAGCTCTTGACACTCAGGGATATGTACTTACGAAAAACGAAGTCAAGACCGACATTGAAGGTGTCTTCGTCGCTGGAGACGTCGGAGATCGGAGATATAGACAAGCTGTAACAGCAGCAGCTAGCGGAGCGAAGGCAGCGTTGGAAGACAGGGAGTATCTGCAGAGCCTGAAATTTATTCGGTGAAAGCTGGAATGAGTTAAAAAATAATAATTCCATGAACAATGTCTGCGCTAATCTTCGCTAAGCAGAAATAAGGTGATTCCAGACAGGAAAACGTCAGGATCTTCCCTAGCAAAAATGTGGATTTTCTCTCTAACGATCTGCCAATGCCCTACATTTCCATTGTTTTGGAGGACTTACGAATTCTGTTAATGTCGATGCTTCTTCATTTTGGTAATAATCATAAATGAAGGATTCCTCATAGGAATTATGTTCAAGCAGTAGGTCTAGCAGCTCTCTCAAGAGCTTCTGTAGTTGTCTTTCATCTACGCAACTTGATATAGAATCTAGCACCTTGAATACTTCCCCGTGTTCCTTTTCAAGATATTGCACATCCTCAACCATTTCAGGAGGTAACTTAGGGAACAATATAGTCTCTTCAATAAATATGTGTCTCCTGAGCATTGAATCTATAGAGTTAAGCATAGTATTGCTCGACTGACGCGGCTGCGATATTAGTTTTTCAATCAGTTCATTAGTTTCCTGATGGTCGTTCATCATGTAATATCTAACGTCCATTCTTCCCGTGATCCGTTAGCGCCATGTGGTGGATAAAGTTAACCACGATAGCGTAGACACTAATCACTGCTTACGACACAAGAATAAGCGACCATAACTTCCTAGATCAGGAAGCAAGAAAACTTTAACTATGGTCTAACATTGTTTAAGTATGAGCCTGAAAGACTCACTTTCCTTCAAGGGATCGATCGCTACGCAGCTGCTCAGGGATCAGCATATTATAACTGTAGAATTTGCTGAGGGTTACCTGGATAACAGCATTGACACCAAGAAATTCCTGGAACACGTTGATTACTCCATAAGCGTGCATTTTCCGCTTGAGGACAATTTTCTTATACCCATATTCCGGCCATACCTGAAAAAATACCTTGATTTTGAGGAACCCATCAGGGTGATTTCCGGGGAACACCAGACAATCAGGCGGGAGAGGCAGCTTATTTACAGGCCCAGCTTGAATGAGGCCGATGAGGAAGTTGAGATCACGCCGGATGAGTTGTTCGGGAAATGCGGAGTTATTGCAAGAACACTGCTGCAGCATATATACAAGGAGGAGAATGGGCTTTTTGGACTAGTGGAAGCATACCTGCCGGAACCTGAAAAGAAGGAAGTTTCGGTGAAGCTTGAGGAAAACCTTCCCATTCTTGAAAAAAATTTCAGGAAATAGTCCCGCTTAAACGCCATGTCTGAAAAGATAGTTGAAAGCACATTCATTAATGCCGACAGCGGTCATGTATTCTTTAACGCCAAATGATTCGATTATTGACCGGGCATCCCTGACGGATGACTTCATTTCCGGGCTATCGATGCTGTCCCACCTCGGGAACAGATCCGTTTCTTCACTGGCGTTATGATCAACCAGAAGCCTGAGGAAGAGTGGTAACCTCTCAGAAATCAGATGGGCGTTTCCGCTTTCACCCCATCGTATTATGTTCAGCGCCAGCGTATCAATGAGCTTATGATCGGCCTTTATTCTTTCTGCTTTCTCCCTGAACTGCTTTGCATCAGGAAACGAATAAGATTCAAGAATTGGAAAACATATTTTCTCTTCCACTTCTATGTGGCAAGCCTTCAAGTAGGAGCGAAAACGTGTGAATGCCTCTGCATCGTAAGGTTTATCGACTATCCATCTGGCATTCTTTATAGCAAGATGCTCCATGATCAATATCTCTGCTAGATCAGCCATACGCACCCAGTGCATTATCATTGTACATGCAATAAACTTTATTGCACACAAATATGCGTACTTATCTGAGACTAGGTACAACCAATGCAAATCTCTGGAACAGCATTATCAAGGATATTTTTCTATTTGGATCTGAGCGAGAAGAGCTGAATCCTCTCAAAGAAAAATGACTCGGATGCCACGAGATCGAATGAATAATTCGAATATTCAGATATCAACCCCTGACAGTCAGTCAGCGATGACAGTATAATGAAAATGTTCCCTTCATTGTTCAGAAACCGGTGAGCGGAATCAAGGAAGGGCCGGACAACCGCAAAACCATCCCTGCCTCCGTTCCACTGGATTGCATCCTCGACCTCATCAGTGGCAGGCAGATATGGCGGGTTGAAAATTACGGTGTCGTATTTTCCCTGGATTCCGGCGAAAAGATCAGAAACAAAAGCATTGATATGAGTGTTGTTCCGGTCGGCGTTTGCCATTGTGCACGCAACGGCAGCAGGATTGATGTCACTTGCTGTAACGTACCTCCCCATTTTTGAGTAATAGATTGATATGAAACCTGATCCGGACCCGATCTCCAGGAGCGTGGATCCAACGGTTGCGTGATCCACGACAAGAAATGTGTCCTCGGCAGGCGGGTAAACTCCGGGGCAGACTTCTATATTTATGCCATGAGATGATATTTCCATTGTGTTTTATCTCCTATTCATTCCAAGTACCTATTTAGAGCTTGCAGAACACTCCTGGACAGAATGTAAAAGTTAATATACTCGGTATCGATTATCCGATATCGATAAAACGATATCGAGGTGTAAAAATGTATCAAGGAATGAGAGGAATGCATAGAGCAAGGGGCGGGTTGAGATACTGGGTGTTTTATCTTCTCAGGGATCGACCCATGAACGGAGCAGAGATAATGAATGAGATCGAGTCGAGCAGCATGGGGTTCTGGAAGCCATCTCCGGGGTCCATATACCCGCTACTGGAGAGCCTTTCTGATGAGGGACTCATCGTAAAAAAAGAGGACGGAAGGTACGAACTCACAAAGGAAGGAAAGGCAAACGCCGGGTTTAGTGGAATGTTCGGTGGTCACAACCCGAGAAGCGTCGAAGACATAGTAACCGAGATAGGAAGCTACCTGTCTTACATGGAAGACCTGAAAACCTCCGATGCCGAGAAGATCAAGCCGTTCTCCGATAAGCTCAAGGAACTTTCCGAGAGGCTCAAGAAAATTGCAGGGCAGTAGCCCTCATTTTTCACAAACAATTTTTTTTCGATCCGCCAAAAATAGCGAAACCGTTATATTGACAGCAAAAATGCTGAGGTTATAGGGTTCGCGTGATCCAAGTTAATGCCTGTACTAGCAAATAACAGTGGGCTTTAGATGTGCACCAACTTCAGTTCCGCTGGGTATTGCAGAGTAAAACGGGAAGCTGCTGCCGTGTGGCCATGCATTTGATAATCTGGAGTGCTGAGTTTTGTCTTTAACACTGATAATAGCAGAAAAGGCGGATGCCGCCAGGAGAATTTCATATTTCCTCTCTGATGGCGGTTCGAAACAGAAAAAAGCAAAGGGTCTCAGTTACATAGAATTCGGAGAAGGAGACCGCACAGTGGTCATACCATTGAGCGGGCATATAATAGAGATAGACTTCCCGAAGGAGTTGAACGACTGGAAGTCTGTGAATCTCTCAACGCTGGTAGATTCTAAGATATTGAAGAACGTGAAGAACAGGACGGCTTACAACACACTGAAACACTTTGCGCCAGAAGCTGACAGGATAATAATCGCCACTGACTATGACCGTGAGGGGGAACTCATAGGCGTTGAAGCTCTCGATATAATACTCAGTGAGATCAGGCATCTGGATCGCAAGCCGCAGATTCTCAGGGCAAAATTCAGTGCACTTACCGGGGAGGAGATAAGGCAGGCTTTCTCTGATCCCATAACAGTTGATTACAACCTGGCGGACTCAGCAGAGGCAAGAGAGGAGATCGATCTTATATGGGGTGCTGTTCTGACAAGGTTTTTTTCCCTGGCTGCCCACAGGTATGGAAAAAATTTCCTTTCTATCGGCAGGGTGCAGACTCCCACACTAGCACTAATAGTCAAGAGGGAGAAAGAGATAATGGAGTTCAAGCCTGAACCCTACTGGAGGATACTTGTGACTTTCTTCAAGAAAGGGGCATTCCAGGGGGAGTACGAAGGCGGCAACATCAGGGAAGAGGAGACTGCAAGGAATATATTCAATGAAATAAACGGAAAGGATGGCGTTACAAAGGAATTTGAAAAACACCTGGAAAGAATCGGCAAACCTTCCCCGTTCAACACTACAGACTTTCTTAGGGAAGCGTCAAGGATAGGAGTCCCACCAGCCAAGGCCATGTCAATAGCGGAACTACTTTACACCAGAGGTTACATAAGTTACCCAAGAACAGACAACACGGTCTACCAGAGATCCATCTCACTAAGGTCAGTCCTTAACAAGCTGGTGGGTTCCGAGTTTTCCGAGGATGTGAAGAAGGTCCTTTCCCAGGAAAAAATCGTGCCATCCAGAGGAAGAACCGAAGCCATGGATCACCCTCCGATATATCCTGTCAATGCTGTGAAGAAGGGTGTTCTGAAGGGCGATTACGCGAAGATATACGAGCTTATCCTCAGGCGTTTCCTTGCCACTCTTTACATCGCGGGTGAGAGGGAGATCAAGGAAGCACTGATCACCATCGGGGAGCATAATTTCAAAACAAGGGGTGTAAGGATAACCAATCCTGGATGGCTTGAACTATATCCATACAGGAGGATAGAGGAATTCTACCACCCCGACCTTGAAAAGGGAGAGGCTGTGAAAGCAACAGAGTGGAATATGGTAAAGGAGGAGACAAAGCCACCAAGGCGATATGACATGGCCTCACTCCTGAAAACCATGGAAGAACTCTCCCTCGGCACCAAGAGCACAAGACACGACATTATCGGCAAACTTCAAGACAGGGGGTTCATAGAAGGCAATCCAGTGAAGCCGACAAATCTGGGAATCGGTCTCATAGATTCTGTAACGACGGTAAAGTCCAGGATATCAGAACCGGAGATGACTGCCGAACTTGAGGGGGAAATGGACAGGATCGCTGGAAAGGAGATGAAGAAGGAAGACGTGGTTGCACAATCCAGGACAATGCTTCACTCGGTGCTGTCAGATTTCAAGAACAGGGAAAGTGACATTAAGGATACCATAAACGTGTCTCTGAAAAGGGGAGAGATACTGGGAAAATGCCCATTCCATGACAGAAATATCATTCTACTGAAGAACCGGGATTTCTACACAGTAAAGTGCGAGGATGAGAGCTGCAGGATAAACTTCAACATGCCCGGAAGGTCCCTCATACAGCTGCTGGAAGACTGGTGCCCGATCTGTTCGCTTCCCAAGATAAAGGTCATAAGGAAAGGGCAGTCACCGGATATCAGGTGCATCAACCCGAAGTGTGATTTCAACAGGACAAAGGATTCCTTTGGGGAATGCCCCTCTGACGGGGGAAGCCTTGTTGTCAGGCAGTCTAGATACGGGAAGCGGTTCCTTGGATGCTCCAACTACCCTGACTGCAAGGTTACTTACGCCCTTCCCCAGATGGGCGTTCTTTCGTTGACCGGGGAAAAATGCCCATATTGCTCAGCTCCACTGATAATAATGACAGGAAAGGGAAGGAAATGGAAATTCTGCCCAAAGATTGACTGCGAATATAATGGAAAAAAGAAAAAGGGTGAGAAAAATAAGAAGAATAGTGCCTGAGATCTCGGCGATGATCATATTCGTTACGTCTTCCCTGTTCGCGATATATGTCTCTGAACAGCTTATAATACAGGATGCTGGAATCAAGGCGACCAGCACAACCGGCGGCATAGGCAATGTTCTGATTTTCATACCGCTAATAATAGTGTTTTCATTTGCAGTTATATTTCTTGCAAGAAAGAGAAAAGTGCGGTTCCTGAAGTGGATATTCATACTCATGGTAACGTATGTTGTCTTCTATGTATCCCTCATAATTTCAGTGCCCATTGCAGCCTACATCGCTGACACACTGTTTGAATTCAACGTGATTTCTCTTGCAATCGTCATAGTTCTTCCGCTCCTGTTTCTTTACCTGCTTGCGTTCAGGAATGAATGGTATGTTGTCGACGCCTCAGGCATCATGCTTGTTGCCGGAGTTTCATCCGTATGGGGAGTGATTGTTGGCATATGGGCGGCTGTGGCACTCCTTATAATATTCGCAGTGTATGACTACATATCTGTCTATAAGACCAAGCATATGATAGCTCTAGCCGAGGCTGCGGTTGACGAAAACCTGCCGCTGCTCTTCGTCATACCTTCGAGGAGGGGTACAAAACTCAACGACATAACATTCGCAGGAAGGGAAGAGCATGGCGCGATGATGCTTGGATTTGGCGATATAGCAATGCCGAGCATACTTGTCGTATCAGCTTTCACATACAGCTATCCTGTCAACTGGTTCTACTTTGTGCTCTTCACGATGATTGGGGTGCTGGCTGCGATGTTCCTGTTATTTTTCACCAATGTTGAGAAGCCTGCGCCTGGCTTGCCATATATAAACACCGGGGCAATACTTGGATTCCTGGCTGCTTTCATACTCTTTTCTCACTGAAAGTGATAGTTTAGAAAAAAGAATAATGTTTCAAGCTTCAGATCAATCACTTGAAGTTGCCAGCTTTTTTATTTCGGAAATTTCAGTTCCGTTAAGCCTCCACCCTGATGCACCTATATTCTCAAGAGCCTGGGCAGCATTCTTTGCTCCAGGTATAACCTCTGCACCCATGCAAAGCAGATAATTCAGCGAAACCTGAGAAACGGTCTTGCCCCTGAGGTCTGCTATTTTGCGCAGATAGTCCAGAATAGGATTAATTTTAGCCAGTGTCTCCTTTGTAAACAGCCGGTCACGACTTCTTATGTCATCCTTTGGCAGATTTTCAGCCGTGTATTTTCCGGACAAAAGACCCTTTGCAATTGGGCTCCACGCTACAAGTGTCATCCTCCTGCTTGCAAGAAACTGCATGAGCCCATTTTCCGGGTCACGGTCTATGATGTTATATTTTACCTGGTCAGATACTATTTCATGCCTTTTCATCAGTGAGATCATATTCTCAAGCTCTTCCGCGTTGTAGTTGCACACTCCAATGTACCTTACCTTCCCCTGATCAACGAGTTCTTCCATTGCTGAAAGCGTTTCCTTGACGGGAACTGAAGCATCCGGCCAGTGAAGCTGGTAATGGTCAATATATTTGACTCCGAGACGCCTCATGCTCTCATTGGCAGATTTAATCACTCCATCGTGCGTAAAATGCGGAGGCTTGACCTTTGTGGCGATAATGATATCTTCTCTGGGTAATGACGATATGGCCCTGCCAACAACCTCCTCAGAATGCCCGTCTCCGTAGGTTTCAGCTGTATCTATGTAGTTCAGCCCTGCATCCACAGACCTGCGTATGGCTTCTATTATACTTTCATCGTCATAGTCAGTTCCCCAGCCCTTCCTTCCGGCCTGCCATGCCCCAAATCCGACCTCTGAAACCTTCATGTCGGATTTACCTATCACTCTATAGTTCATGAAATGACATGCGGTCATGCGATAAAATACCCTGACAAAGAGCGATTATTTAATAGCAGGATTTTTTTCTCCATGTAGATGTTCAGGCAATCAGGCGACATTATTCTCTCAAGCGGAGAGGTCTATGAGAAGCAGGTTGTAGAGGGAAACCTCTATCTCAAGGGGGGAAAAATATCACCATCTGTGATTTCCCTCACCGTGAAGGGCGATCTGCTGGTTGAAGCCAGGAGTCAGATTCCTGGAAATATAGCATGCCACAAAGCCACTTTGAAGGCAGATATGGAGGTAGCGGGAAACCTTGAGTCAATTGAAGGAATAACTGCATCCAGAAGCACACTTTCCGTTAAGGGGAACATAAAAGCGAGGACCCTGGACGCTGACAGAACAGTTGAGGCAGATGCAATATCCTGTGAGAAAGCCATAGCTGGAAATGACATCATATTTGGCAAAAGGATGGAATGCAGGACCGTCTCTGTCGGAGGAATGATCAAGGGTAGCGATCTCAAGTGCGATGATATACAGGCAGATTCGGTCAAGCTGGATCACGTCGAATGCCGGAACCTGAGGATCGGAATCAGTGCACAAATTACAGGAGGAACATTTGACTCAGCAAGCGTGGATGGGGATCTGGAAAGCACCGGGCATATAGAGGGGTCACTTATCACGACCGGCAAGAATGCCGAATTCAACAGCGTGAAATGCGACACGATGAATATCGGAGGAAATATGCTTGCCAGGGGATTGGTTGAAGTTGACGAACTGAAAACGGGAAGGTCACTGGAGTGTTCAGACATGATCGCAAATGAGATAATAGTGGCCGATTCCATCAAATCCTCCGGCAATATAACGGCTACCGGAGACATCAGGGCAGGTGAGCTTGTCAGTGTCGACGGCGACATAGAATGCAATACCCTTGAAGCGGGAGGCGAAATTCATGCCAGAAGGGTACTGTGCAGGATGAATATAGAAGCTGGCAAGGTTCTGCAAACCATAAAAGGCGCGAAGGCAAATATGATCATGCTTGGAAGGAACTGCTCGGTCACAGGACCGATATATGGTGACCAGGTGATCTTTTCGAGGGGTGCGACTGCAGAGGACGTTTATGCAATCATACTCCATATGAAGAACGACACTTCAGCAAAGAACGTCTATGCCGACGAAATTACAATGTGGAAAAATTCATCAATAAGAGGGAAGTGCCTGTACAGGCACTGGATAAGAAGCATGAATGGTCTGAAAATTGAAGATATTGGAAAGAAGGTTGAGAAACTACCGGAGTTTCCATTCTAGAATCAGTGCAGGAACACTCTTTTTCCAGTAAAATACATTGGAATACCCTTCTGTTCTGCCATGGCCACAACTTCACTGTCCCTTATGGATCCGCCGGGCTGGATTATGGCTGCTATTCCGTTTTCACCGGCGAGTTCAACACTGTCGGAGAATGGGAAGAAGGCATCGGAAGCAAGCACTGAGCTCTCGCATTTCTTTCCACCCTTGGCTATGGCAATCCTCAGCGCTTCCACCCTGGACGTCTGGCCGGCGCCAATGGCAACTGCGGCACCGTTCCTGGCCAGGACTATCGCATTGCTTCTGCAGTGTGTTACCACCTTCCAGGCGAAATCCAGATCCTCCATCTGTTCCGGAGAGGCATGTTTCGTCGTCTTCAATTCCAGTTTCCCGAAATGCGAAGTAAGCTCATCCTGGAGAAGATAACCACCGGATATTGACCGGACCCTCATGCCTCTCCCCTGTTCTGGCTTGGTTTCCAGTATTCTCAGGTTTTTCTTTTTCTTCATTATATCGAGCGCCCTCTCTCCGTATGAAGGTGCAACCATCACTTCCACAAACAGTTGTGAAAGGACAGAAGCAGTTTCTTCATCAACCTCCCTGTTGAATGCTATAACAGATCCGTATGCAGATTCCCTATCTGTTTCCAGGGCTTTCGTATATGCTTCCAGAAGATCTTTGCCGACTGCAGCACCGCATGGGGTATTATGCTTCACTATTACGCAGGCCGGCTTCTCGAATTCCATGACGGCAGCAAAGGCTGAATCCGAATCCATGAGGTTATTGTAGGATAGTTCTTTTCCTCCCAATTTTCTGCAGTTGGCGATGCCAAATGCAGATCCATCTGAATACAGATACCCCCTCTGATCTGGATTTTCTCCGTATCTTAGCTTCTCGCCATTGATCCCGCTGATAAGCAGGCTCTGAGAAATTCCTCCGTCAATAACCCTGAACAGGGAGTTGTAGATCAGGATGTCATAATCCGACACCCTCTGGAAAGATCTCAGGGCAAGTTCTTCCCGGATCTTTTCCGGCACCTCGTTATCGTTCCTCAGTGAATCTGCAACCACCCCATAATCTGATGGATCCGAGAGAACTATTACGTTCCGGTAGTTTTTTGCCGCTGCCCTGACGAGGGAGACACCGCCAATGTCAATGTTTTCCACCATTGCCTCTATGCTATTTCCGCTGGAGACATGCCTGAAGGGATAGAAGTTACAGACAACCATGTCGAAGTCCGGGTAATCTCTGTCCTCCATTGACCGAGCTTTGCCATCGGCAAGTATGCCTGCAAAGATTTTTGGATGAAGAGTTTTCACCCTCCCTCCCAGAAGTTCGTCAAACCCAGTCAGCTCTGATGTGCTTCGTGCATTGATATCGTTCTTCCTCAGATGGTCCCCCGTGCTGCCTGTGGCATATATTTCGCTTATGGAATTTCCGCATTCCCTTATGAACTCGACCAGCCCTGATTTATCACTGACGCTGACAAGTGCTCTCATCCTGTATACCTAAGGGAAAAAGCGATAAAACGTTTTGGCTGCAATCAAATGAAATATTACGTTTAGTAATAATAATAGAATCAGGGTAATTTATCCCTGCCGCTGACAAAATGTTTAATATAATTTATATATGGCATCAGCAGAGGATAAATCAATGGAAACAACTGTAGTCAAGCAAAAACAGGGAACTGACAGGAACATTTCAATTGAGGAACTGAACCAGACACCGGTTTACCAGAGGGAAGTGGAACTTGTTGAAAGGAAGGGCGTTGGCCATCCTGACAGCGTTTGCGATGGAATAGCAGAAGCTGTGAGCAGAGGACTGAGCAGGTATTACCTGAAGGAATATGGCAGGATACTCCACCACAATACAGATCAGGTTGAGGTAGTCGGCGGGCAGTCAGCACCGAAATTCGGTGGAGGCAGGGTTCTTGAACCAGTTTATATCCTGCTGAGCGGAAGGGCGACAACAACGATTGATGGAGAGAGAATTCCTTACAAGTCCATATCGGTCAAAGCGACCAAAGAATTCCTTGCAACCAATTTCAAGCATCTGGACCTTGATGCTGACGTGATGATAGATTCGAGGATAGGGCATGGCTCTATAGATCTGAGGGGACTGTACGACACAAGGAAACACAAAGCCAATGACACTTCTTTCGGTGTAGGCTTTGCACCATTCACTGACACGGAGAACCTTGTCCTGAAGACAGAAAGATACCTGAATGGAGAAATCAAGAAGAAACTCCCGGCCATAGGTTATGATATAAAGGTCATGGGATTCAGGCAGAAAGATACGATCAATCTCACTATCGCTGCTGCATACGTGGATAAATTCGTCAAGGACAAGGAAGAGTATTTCTCCATAAAGGAAGAACTGACAAGCCTTGTGACCGATTTTGTCAGGAAGCAGACCGAACTGAACGTCAAGATATTCATAAACACGGGCGATCTGAAGGATGACAACGTTTACTACCTCACAGTTACGGGACTTTCAATGGAAAACGGGGATGATGGTTCCGTCGGAAGGGGAAACAGGGTAAACGGAATAATCACCCCTTACAGACCAATGAGCATGGAAGCGGCCGCCGGAAAGAACCCGGTTACCCATGTGGGGAAGCTGTATAACGTGCTTTCGAACCTCATAGCTGCCGACGTTATCAAGGAAAGCGGCGGAGATGTTGAGGAGGCCATGGTCAGGATAGTTTCGCAGATAGGAAGACCAATAGACGAACCTCACGTCGCCAGCATACAGCTGATTTACGCACCCGGTGCTGACAGGTCGAAGCACAGGACTAATATTAGAAGGATCGCAGATCAGAGGCTGGAAAACATATCTGACCTCACAAACAAGTTTGTAAACGGGGAAATTTCAGTCTTCTAATCCCCATCTTTTTTATAGGAGTTTCCACATCAGATATGCGTCAGAAGCGTCGCTGTAATATGCCCTTATTATAGAGATAATCGAGAAACCGAATGCCTTGTAGAAACCTATTGCCTGGTCATTGTCCGTCCTGACCTCGAGTCTCACTGAGAGAAGGTTTTCACGGTTGCACACTTCCACAAAGTTATTCATCAGGGCCATACCTATCCCCTTTCTCCTGAAGCTGGCGTCCACCGCCAGAAGAAGAATCCTCGCCTCGGTTCTGGAGAATTTTGATCCTACGATGAATCCCACTATGCGATCATTTACGGTATATACAATGAAGGAGTTTGGCCATGCTTCATAAAGATCCAGAAGCAGCGTATCGGTATAATATTCAGTCAGGGAACTGTTTCCTATTTCCACTACCTTCCTGATATCTTCAGGCCTGAATTTTCTCGTCCCTGCAACCAGTGCATCTCTCACTGCAGGCATATTTTATTTACTCCTGGAAAATGGCATTCCGCACATGATGGGACATCTTCTCAACCTGCATTTATTTGCGCAATCCATTCCAGGTCTTGCCATTTCCAAGTCATGTGTTAGGGATATATATGCTTTGGAATTGATTGACATGAACACTTTCCCCTTATCCAATCTTTGATTGCTCCAATTTTATTTTTCTTATCTCCCTGTTGTAAGCGTCTGCAATATCTGCCAGTCCTATCGTACCTCTTACGATCTGCGGGTTTGCATCGTCAACGACAACCACCTTTCCAGTAGTTGTTGTAGTAAGGAGATCAAGGGCAGTATGCATGGTTGCGGTGGCCTTCACGTATTTGACATCCGTATCCATGATGTCCCTGACCCTGGTACTGTCTATGTCCATTGACGGCTTAACAGCCTCAACCGACAGGAAGCCTTTAAGCATACCATTCTCCTGGACCACTACACCTTTCGTTCTGCTCTCTCTCATTGTCTGTAGAGCCTCCCGCAGGGGAGCATCCGGAGAAACCCAGTAATAATCCTTCTTCATTGATTCGTAAGCAGTTATGTCATCCAGTATCGGTCTTTCATACTCCAGCCTGTGTGCAGGGGAACTTTGCCTGTTGGGCAACTGCTTGCTGTAGATTGAGTACTTCTGGCCAGATATATAGTACGAGATCACCGTAGCTATCATAAGAGGCAGGAAGAGGGTATAACCGCCGGTCATCTCTGTCCCCATTATGATGACAGAAATCGGCGCCTTAGAGATACCGCCAAAAAACGAGATCATTCCTATGATAGTCACCTCGATTACGTTCAAGTACGGGAAGAATGGCACAAAAAGCACCCCCATCAATGCCCCTACAAGGGCGCCAGTTACCATGCCCGGGGCGAACACTCCTCCTGAACCGCCAGATCCTATTGTGAACGATGTTGCTATTATCTTTGCTATTATGAGCGCCAGCAGGAGCCAGACGGGAAAGAGAGAGAGCCGGTCATAAAATATGAGCTGCACCCACCCATATCCAAGGCCGAGGATTTCCGGGAAGAAGATTCCTATAAGACCCACGATTAGCCCTCCAATAGCGGGTTTCACGAATTTCGGAAGCTTCCTGATCCTGCGGAACATACCCTGTATCCCATAGAATGAGATTACGTAAAACACACCAAACAGGCCAGCCACAACACCTACCAGAGAATACAGGAGAAGGGACTCCGGATGAGCGAAACCGAGCACACCTGCACCAGGTATATCAAATAGTGGCCTGTAACCGAAGTTATATCCAAAAATAATGTACCCAGTGACTGAAGCTATTATCGAAGGTATCAGGGCATCCACCTCAAAATCCCTCCTGTAAAGAATTTCTGTGCTCAGCAAGGCGCCGCCAAGGGGCGCCAGGAATATGCTTCCAATCCCTGCCCCTATTCCGGCTGCCATGGCTATCCTCCGATCGTGATCGTCCATCCTGAATGCATCAGCAATAAATGACCCAAAACCTGCAGCGATCTGGGCTGTGGGGCCCTCCCTCCCGGCACTTCCTCCAGATCCTATGGTTATAGCCGACGCAACCGTCTTGACCAGAGGAACGCGTCTCCTGATTTTCCCGTTCTTATTGTGAAATGCGTCAATTGCAGCATCTGTGCCGTGGCCCTCGGCCTCAGGAGCGAAACGGAAGACAATTATCCCTGAAATCAGCCCGCCCAACGTGGTTGAGACTGGAATGAGAATTCTGTCAAAAGTCCCGATAACATATGTGGGCGATCCGCCTGATGCAGCTGTCACAGGAGGCGTAAAACCCGTTATGCCTGTCAGCATAAGTACAGTGACCAGCTTTATTCCGTAATAGAGCGCATATGACCCAAGGCCAGCAGCTATTCCTATGAGGATCCCAACAATAACCCATTTCCTTATCTGTCCTTTCGCTATGAAATCATCAAGCTTTCTGGCAAAATCGCTAATGTTGTTTTCCGTGGCGTTACACTATAAGTGCATGCTATATAATTTTTAAAGCCCTCATTTGCAGGATTGCGAAATCATTTTACTTATTTTTCATAAAGAAGTCCGATACTGCCTTATCAGGATCGGTGGACAGCTCAAGACCCTGAACGTATTTCATGAACGATGCTGCTCTCCTGTCAAGTATTACTGCCATACCCCTGTCTTTCTCGTTTCTAATGAGCCTCCCGATCGCCTGCTTCATTCTTATGGCCGTTGGAAAGATTACAGAATATAGCCAGCCGTTCCCGTACTTCCTCTCATAATATTCCATGATCGCCTTCTGCTTTGCATCCGGCCTCGGGTACGGAATGCCTGCAATTATGACCATCTCCAGCTCTACGCCCGGAAAATTCATGCCCTCTGATATTCTGCCTCCGGACACCGCGAAAATGGCGGACTTCCCCTTTCGGAACTTCCTCACCATTTCCATGAGAGAACCCTGATCTATGTCCCTGCGCTCTGAAAAGTACCGGAAGCTGAATCCTTGAATTGAGACCTTGTCCATGGTGCTGTATGATGGAAAAAATACTATTGTGTTCCTTCCCGCGGTGGTGATGAGCTTCTCTATCATGTCATGCATCCTGGCAGCTTCTTGATCATCGAATTCATCGTATTTTGTTGTAATGCTGCCATCATATACTATTTTCCTGTTCTCCACTGGAAAAATATAAGGGACAATCATGTGATTCGTGTCCGTAAACCCGGTCACATTCTTGTATACCTCAAACGGGTCCAGTGTACCAGACATATGTATTGTCCACGATTCCCTCAATGGATCAAGTATTTTGGATGGGTCCATGCAGACTGCCTCAATTGTTCCTAGACGATCACGTGAGACAATAGCTGCGTATATTTCATCTTCAAGGGTTTCCCATGCCCGAAGCCGATCCGCAATGGAAAGTATCAATGTTCTTGGTACCCTCCCTTCCTTTTCCCGTTTCTCTGCGATGTAGTCCCCGAATATGCTCATATAGTCGATAAGGCTGCTGTATTTCTCGGAGTTCATGGAATTCTCAATCATCATGTATTCACGAAATTCATCGAACCTTATGCGGGCTTCTCCACTCTCCCCTATCTTGTCCCTGACAAGATCGGTAATCGCATTCCTGATCATCTCTATGAAATCAGATGTCCTTACCCGCTGCATTAGCTCAAAATCCCCGAATTCAGTGCTCTCCCTTTCTGCAAGGTTCAGCTGGTTCACACTTATGGAGAATGAAGAGAATTCCCTCGCTATGTCCGGAAGATTATGCGCCTCGTCCAGGATAACTATAAGCTTGTCCCGCGCAACGCCCCAGTTATAGATTAGCCTTCCTGAAGTGACAGGGTTGAGAAAGATTGCGTATGGAGCTATTACAAGATTTGCATCCTTCATTGAGAACTTGAGGCTCTCGTATGCACAGAAGCCATTTTCCTTTGCGTATACGAAGAATTCCTCTGCAGTTGGATTATTGCTGAATAGATAATTCTGGACATCCTTTGACCTGACCTTGTCGTTGAAGTATCTGCAGGAACTTGGGTCTCCAGACATTACTTTCCTCTTTCTCAGGGAACAGAACCTTGACAGGGATTCAGCGGTGAAATCAGCAGAATCCTCGACTTCCCTGTAGAGAGCACAGAGGTTTGTCCGGCCCTGCAGGGGTATCGCCTTTACTCCGAAATCTTTACCGATCTTCCGTATCTCGCTTATGATCTGTTCCTGCTGTGAGTTTGTTCTTGTGAGGTAGAGTATCTTCCTTGTGCCATTATCCGATAGATCAAGGGCCGAGAGCAGTCCCATCAGTGTCTTGCCGGATCCTGTGGGCGACTCTACCGCAGCCGATCCATGCTTCCTGACGTTTACGGTTATGAAGTCGATGACGGCCTTCTGGTAGCTCCTTAGTTCTACGGCGCTTCGCACAAAATCACTTCTTCTTTATTATTCTTCCTCGTAATAACATTGCCCTTTCTGATCCCACTATAATTATGGGCAACATTTAATTATTCTTCTCGACATTAATACCCGTGGAATAATGGCAGGAAAGGATGAACTATTTTCAACCGCGGTGGTGGAGATCGAGAAGCGCGAGTATGATCACCCGATCATTATCGGAGGGTTCGCAGGCAGCACCATGGCCGGACTGCTATCCGTAGGATACCTCATTGAACAGCTTGGAATGCACCAGGTTGCCCATGTGAAATCCCCATACATTCCCCCTGTGGCAGTGTTTGTTGGAAACAAGCTCAGGCACCCTTTCAGGATATACAGCAACAAGAAAGGCGACGTTATGGCCATAATAAGCGAAGTCCCCATCAGCGACCTGGGACTTTATGAGATATCCGCCTCGATCATAGAATGGGCTAAGGGTATCGGAGCTTCAGAAATCGTGATTCTAGACGGAATACCTGTTGACGAGGTGCTGGAGACAAGGAAATCCTACTGCATAGCTGAAAGTGATGAACTGGCAAAGTGCATAAAAAACGGTATTCCCGGAGCACAGTCAGCCATAATAACAGGAATTGGCGGAAGCCTTCTGAACGAATGCCTCGTCAAGGGTTTCAAGGGGAGCTCACTCATAACCCCATGCTCTGTGGAGATTCCAGATCCGGGATCTGCGCTTTCCCTGATCCAGGCAATAACACTGAAGACCGGATTGAGGATAGATACAAAACTTCTTCAGGACAGCGTCAACAAGATGCATGAAGAGATGGCTACGGTCATAAAGCAATACACAGACGCGCAGAGCAAAAAGGGAGGGAGGATTTCAGAGGAAACGATGTACAGGTAGAATCATTGCTTATTTGCCCTGATTTCGTCTATCCTGTCCTGAATGACGGTTGCGTCCGGAGCCTTATCCTTTATTGATTCAAGAATTTCAATAGCCTCGTTCCTTCGGGACAGTTTCACGAGAAGGTTTGCTTTCTCCATCTTATAAAGATAACCTTCCGGTACAAGCTTCAGGGCAGAGTCGATATCAAGAAGGGCTTTCTCGTAGTTTTTCAGTTCCATGTATGCCTGATATCGCTTGTAGATGAAAATCTGGTCAGCAGAATTCAGATCCACTGCCTTGCTATAGTCCTTCAGGGCTTCGTCATAATTCTTCATCTTCCAGAATACGTTTCCCCTGTTGTAATAATAATCCGGAACATCGTTTTCAATCTTGATTGCTTCATTGAATTCTGCCATGGCCTCGTCCATTTTACCGAGATCTTCAAGTGCGGATCCAAGAGCGTTGTGGTAGTCCGAATGCTCCCCGAAGAGTTCGATGGCCTTTTTATAATCAGCTATGGACTGCTCAAGCATCTTCATCGAGTAATATGTGAGTCCCCTGTTGAAATAGTAGTCTGGATCCTTGCCGTTAATCTTTATAGCTTTAGTGAACTGCTGAATAGCTTCAGGATACTTCATCAGGTTGAAATATGATATTCCCCGTTCATTGTAGTCGTCAGCCTGCTCTGTTTTATCCTGCAATATGAAATCGTTTGCCACTCTGGTTGATCCCCATACCCTATTTTAAATCTTTTTCACTGGAGTAATAACAGAACCCATGGCTCTCAGATCAGGCGCCTGTTGCCAGCTTCACTCCTGATACGCCTGAACGTAGCCCACTCCGTTCTTACAATGCCGGAAATGTCTGTGCCTCTGGATATCTCCCGTTTCAGAAAATCTATTGTGCGTGGATCTGAGGGATAACCTGACCCCACTTCTCCATATTGTTCCTTTATCTTCTCAATCTCCCTGTCTCTCGTAACCTTGGCAATTATGGATGCCGCTGAAACTGCAGGATATTTTGCATCCGCCTTGTGCTCGCATACCACGCTTTTACCGGTTTCAGATTTGAACCTCCGTTCTGCCCTTTCTGTTAACGTGTCAAAGCAGTCTAGGAAGATATCACCTTCTGCCTGGGTGATGAGTTTTGAATAGTGAATATATTCAATTTCATTGAGGGACATCTGCCTCATCATTTCATTTAATGTGGAGGAGTTTATTATATCGACAGACACCTTACAGGCAGATTGCTCAATGAGATGGAAAAGCCTCTCTCTCCCATTTGGAGAAAGCAGTTTTGAGTCCTTCACGCCCATGGATCTTAGCGTCTCCACCTCTCCACACACCAGTGCTATGACCATGGGTCCTATCACCGGGCCTCTGCCCGCTTCATCTATACCGCACTGAATCATTTCCAGTTGATGCCAGAGGAACAGTGTTAATCAAACTTTCTCATTGTCTTGTTTCGGGGCTAAAAAGGAAATTATCAACAGGCGAGATGTCATCAAATAAGACTGAAATTCTCCTGAGCTTATTGTACTACCTTTTCACTGGCCACATGTGAAGGAAAAGTCTTGTCACATCCCTCATTTCCATCCTGGAACGGCAATTATGGAAAAATCAAGTAGATTGTCCCAATATTGAAAGTGCAAAAGTGTTATATGAAAAAATACAATGATAGTGGAACTAGAGTGATAGGGTTTGGCAGATTATAGCACCATAATGCTGGAAAAAAAGAAGATGGTTGAGGATTCACTTTCGGAATTCTTCCGCAACAAGCTTGCCGAAATAGCCGATCCCTTTATCCTGGACATTGTGACAAAGATAAGGGATTTTACACTGAATGGCGGAAAGAGGGTCAGACCGATCCTTATTCAGATGGGGCACGATCTTTATAGCAGGGATCAGGAGGGTGTGGTGATGGCATCAGCGAGCATCGAAATTTTGCAGACCTACCTTCTCATACACGACGACATCATAGACCAGAGTGACTACAGGAGAGGAAGACCAAGTTATCACAAGCAGGTTGAGGCCTCGCTTGCAGGAAAGACAAGGGATGCCAGTAGAATTGCAGAGAACCTTGCAATAGTTGCAGGAGACCTTGCAGAGAGCTACGCTCACCAGGTGATACTTGAGTCCGGAGTTCCATTCAGACAGGCTTACCTTGCATCCCTGGAGCTTACAAACATCATCGAGAAAACCGGATACGGGCAGCTCATTGATATAGAATCGCCGATTAACGACGCTTTCAATGAGGAAAGCCTGATGAATCTACATCTCTGGAAAACTGCGAAATATACGGTAGAAGGCCCACTCCGGATTGGTGCCATACTGAGTGGAACTGATGATGACATAAGCGACCTGCTTGCATATGGCGACTCCCTGGGGGTTGCTTTCCAGCTGCATGATGACATAATAGGCCTTTTTGGCGAGGAGTCCGTCACCGGAAAGTCCGTGAAGAGTGACGTCAACGAGGGGAAGAAGACCCTGCTCATGCTGAAAGCCATTGAAAGATCGACTGCTGCCGATGCTGGATTTCTTAAGGAGTGCCTTAAAAACGGGAGCGTATCAGACACGGATTTTGAGAGGCTGAGGAATATCGTAGTCAGCACCGGGTCTCTCGATTATTCAACGGAAATGGCCGCGAAGCTCGTAAGGGAGGCAAAGAACCACTTGCACAGGATAAGAGGGGATCCTGACGTGAAAAAATTTCTCGACTGGTTTGCTGACTATCTGGTCAGCAGAAAGAACTAGAACTTCGGGCCGAATTTATTATACATTTCTTTCAGCACGGTTTCATCAATGTGCGTATATATCTGGGTGGTGGCGAGACTTGAATGCCCGAGTATCTGCTGGATGAACCTTATGTCTCCGCCATTCCTGAGAACGGAAGTTGCGAATGTGTGCCTCAGGACATGCGGCGTTACCTTCTTCGCGATTCCTGCTCCTTCTCCGGCATTCCGTATTATCCTCTCCACTGATGATGTGTCAAACCTTCCCTTCCTCCCGCTGATGAATAATGCCTTGGATTCTGTTTCCACCGCCAGCCTTGAACTGATGTAGCTGTCCAGAAGCTGCGAAAGCTCCCTTGAGATAATAACAATGCGGTCCCTGTCTCCCTTGCCTGCCATGATCCTTACGATGCCGGAGTCTGTATCGACGTCATCAATATCCAGTTTGCACAACTCGCCTACTCTCATTCCGGTATAGAGCAGCAGAGATACAATTGCCAGGTTCCTGCCATTATTGCTGACCTGTTTCAGGAGCTGCCCAGCGTCCGCTTCACTCA
>JAJYUG010000044.1 GCA_021792655.1 Thermoplasmata archaeon
CTATTTCAGGGCGCTTGAACTGAGTTCAGATATCCCCATGAGAACACTCGATCTACTGCACCTGGGATATGCAAGCGAGATAGGAAGTAGCCTTAGCATAAGCTTGGATTTTCTTACCAGGGACAATGAGTTCGCAAAATATTCAGAAAAGATCCGCGAGATACTGGGCATAAGGGTGCTGGTCCTGAATCATGCCCTGAAGTAGGGCACCCATTTCCAACGGATTCTTTTCGTGCGTTGTGCCACTTGGGGTTATTCCAGTAGTCGGCTGACGGCGTTCTTCCAGGGAGCTGGTTTCTGGCCTGGAATCGAATATGAACGAAATAACCACCACAGCTACGATCTGGGCAAGTGGCGAATTTTCGAAGATATCTATCCAGATGGATTTACCGATAGTTCAATCTCTCTTGCGTACCCTAAAATAGGAAAAATGATAGTTTCGTGGTTGAGGAGTATATTTTCAAGATTATACGCATCTTATGTTTTTTATTGCAAGATATTGACCCCGGGAAACACACAACCGACAGGCAGCAGGGAGATAGCTGGAAACCGTTGATTGGCTTCATGCGATCCCTATGGCATACTCGACACACCGGCCCTATTGATTCAAACAGTATGAATCAACATTCCGGGCGATTGCAAGTTATGCCTTACTGCGGGAAGAATTTCATTGCTACGGCGATTTCCTCAGGTATTCGGGTTCTTCCGTCCTCATGACCGAAATATACCCCTCCGTCATACCCGACAAAAAGATCAGTACCAGGCGTTATGGAATTTAACTGAAGGTACCTCAGAATTTCGTCACTTTCAAAGATTACCCTTGACACTCTGACTTGGCTGTTTTTAACAATTTCCCGGAGCGATAGATCATTCGGCTCGGTGACATTCCCTGAAATGTCCGGTACAGGATTTCCGTGAGGACACTTCTCACAGCCATAGTTCTCGCAAACAAGACTGGCTATTGTTTCCGTTATTCCGTGCTCTATTCCCATTGCCTCGCTGTCAAGAAGGTCCCATCTCATTTTCAGAGCCCGGCTCAGGAGTATTTCTGCTATGCGATGCTTCCGGAGAAATATATTGGCTTCGTGCTTTCCCTTTTCCGAGAGCACGTATTCACCCTTGCTGGTTCTTTCCACCATGCCTCTGTCAATAAGTATGTTCATTTCGTCGTAGACACTCTGCCTTGTGACGGAGAAGAATTTTGATATATCATTCAGGGTGGCGTATCCCCTGTAGTTTGTGAGTTCGTCTATGATCTTGAGGTAATCTTCTGCCGTGATGGAGCCATGTTCCATTATGGAGTATTGAAGCATCTTTATAATTCTTTACAGACCATGTCAGCAGGGCGTAATCATTCATGGATGGGGCGGAGTGGCGCGAGGATACTGCGTGGCCGCATCCAGCTTCAATGCCGCACAGAAGTGATAGGTTTATCCCTGCTTTCTGCCTCCGGGAAATACGATGAGGCTTTTTGTGAGAGTCAGGCACGGTGACAGGAAAATATTAGAGACTCCCGATGGGTTAGATGTGTATACCCCGGAACCCATGGAAAACAACCGCGCCAATATGGACGTCATGAAACAGATCGCAAGGAAATATTCCGTTAACAGCTCAAATGTCAGAATAGTCAGCGGATCAAGAAGCAGGAAAAAAATAATTGATGTGGAAAAATAAGCGCCTCTCAACATCCGGTGCCTGAAACGGCATCACTGCTTAATGTTGAGGGAATGTATGGGGAAGAACCTTCCGACGGCTTCCTTGAGCAGCTTGATGTTTCTGCCTTCCTTACCGATGGCCTTTCCTATTTCGGTGGTCTCAACAGCTACAAGTATGTCAGTCATGTTTTCCTTCCATGTTATGTCTATCTCCTTGACTCCATACCTGTAGAAGAGATTCTTGACGAACATCAGAAGGTCCCTTGAGGATTCTGCGAGGAGTATGTGCTTGTTGACCTTCTCCTTCAGTTCTGACACTATGTTCTTGTTCCTGTTGAAAATTTCAGCAAGGCGTTTTTCACCAACTATGAACAGCACCATGTCGTCATTTTCCAGGCATTCCTTCAGCTCGACGTGACTGATCCTTTCAAACATTGCTATGTAGCCCATTATCTTGTTATCTATAGTGATCTCTTTCATTACCTACACGTCTCCAAAAATGCCGGAAAAATCATTTATTGTTTCCTTTATAAACAAGGTTAATTGCACCTGTTCCCAGAGTGATGGGCTGCCCTACTATGATGTTCTCCGCAACTCCTGTCAGTGGATCTATCTCTCCCAGCAATCCTGCCCTGAGGAGGTGCTTCGTGGTTATTTCAAACGCCGCCCTCGCAAGAACGCTGCTTTTCCTTCCTGATATGCCCTGCCTGCCTACAGCCCTGACCGTGCCAGAAAAGGTCATCATGTCCGATACAAGCATTAGGTGCCTCTGATCGACAATCAATCCCTGTTCAGCAAGAGTGTTCGCGGATTCACGGAAGATAGCATTTCTGCCAGCCTCAATGCCCAGAACGTTAGCAATCTCTATTATGTCGTTTGTGTAAGTCCTGGTGGAATCTATCTCATCGAGCTGCAGGACGTCCTTGAGATTGGAACCCTGAGTGTATATTATCCATTTCCCGTCGTTCTGCTTTCTAGCTATTGCCCGCTTGATGCCCGTTATTCCCTTGATCGTCAGTTCCTTGAGCTGTTCCTGTACCTGATAGAGTTTCTTGAATGATTCCTGCTGAGGCTTAACGATAACATTGTCTTCCGTTTCTCCCTTGATAACGGTGATTCCTTTCATCTTTTCCAGTGCCTGCGCAAGGTCGGACGGAAGGACGAGCCTCTCCTTCATTCTTGCCTGGTCCGGCTTTATTGTGAGGACCATCTCAGCCACATCCGTTATTATGTCGGCGACATCGATGATTGTCGTATTCTCAAGCTCCTTCACAACCTTGAGAACCGCCTCCTCGTCATCCTCAATGTCCCTGTTGAGGTAAACAGTCATGGATGGTGTACTGGGAATCCTTCTCGCATCTACTATCTCTATGAGCCTTGGCAGGCCTAGTGTAACATTCATTTCCCTGACACCGGCAAAGTGGAACGTCCTCATGGTCATCTGCGTACCAGGTTCACCTATGCTCTGTGCTGCTATTATGCCTACAGCCTCGTAGGGGTCTATGGACTTTACCTGTATGTCCCGGTCTATTTCGCCAAGAACTTTATCGTAGACGCTTTTCTTGATGCCGTCACGCTTAGAAGCCAGTTCAGTAGCAACTGAAACCGGGAGCTCGTACCCCAATCCCCTGGCATCCTCCATTACCTTCTTCACCTCTGGGGCGAGGGCCTCTGCATAAGCTGACTTTTCCTCCATCTTTGCCTGGACCCTGTCTGCGGTCATGAAATCCTCGAATTCCTTGACCCGCTTGGACCCTTTCTTGAACTCGCCAAGGGAGATCGGATCGACTTCCCTGGCAGACTCAATTTTCAGGACGCTCTTTAGGCCCGTCTTCCTTTTCAGGAAGATGCTTTCCTGCTGCTTGTATTCCTCAACTGCAGAAATCTTCAGGTAGTAAGTGAAATACTTCTGGTCCGTGGTCACGTATCCCTCTTTCGGAACTTCAGAGAGTTCAGCCTCGACTGCGTAATATGCCGGAGTGTGCTTTATCAGGTCCCTCATGTTCTTCTTTGTGTCTTTCCAAAGGATTGCAGACATCACTGCACCTCCTGCTCGGCATCAAAGATAAGATAGTCCAGGTCAACCGTCTCTCCCCTTTCGCTCCTCGTGGGATCTACTCCATCTTCCCCGTACTTGAACTGGATGACGGTTCCAATCGTGTCCTGCACGCTTCTCGTTTCGTCGACCTTCAGGTCTTCAAAGGCGTTAATCAGCCTTCTCTGCATGTAACCGCTCCTGGATGTTCTTACCGCAGTGTCGACAAGTCCCTCTCGTCCCCCGATACTGTGGAGGAAATATTCCAGAGGATCAAGGCCGGATTTGTATGATGATTTTACGAAACCTCTTGCTTTGCCGCCGATATCGTCCACCTTGAAGTGCGGAAGGGTTCTGCCGTAATAACCCCTGTTAAGCCTTCCTCCCCTGACGGACTGCTGCCCAACCATTCCGGCCACCTCAGATATGTTCAGCATCTTTGCCCTTGCACCTGACCTTGCCATTATGACCGAGGGGTTTGTCAAACCAAGATATGCGCTTGCTACCTTACCGGACTCGTCCCTTGCACCGCCCGTTACTGAGAGAATTTCTATTTCAAGGGTCTCCTCAACGGATCTTCCGGGTGCAGGCTGGAGCATGCCCTCCCTGTAGGTTTCTATGAGCTTGTTTATCCTTACCGTTGCCTCGTCAGAAATTTCCTTTATCCTTGAAACTGCGTTTTCAGGTATGTCGTAATCTTTTATTCCGGTGGAAAATCCTCTCTGGCTGATAAATCCCACAGCAAGCCTGGTCATCCTGTCAATGAACTTTGCGGCTTCAGCCGGGCCGTATTTCCTGAATATCTTGTCAATAATTATCCCCGAGAACGGACCTATTGCGGTTTCATCGATGGTGCCATGAATCATCCTGCCGTTCACTATCACAACTTCCTTATCGGCAGGATCGGACTCGTATTCGCACTTAGCCTTGGAAGAAGCGCAGAGCTTGCTTGTGAATTTCAGGTTAAGCCCGTCTGGAAGGACCGCAGAGAATATGTCTCTCCCGTGATAGTATCTCTTTCCGTTCTTTACAACTGCCGCAGGAGTCTTTTCAGGGTTGACGTAGCTCATTATGTGGATCATCTGTTCCTCGGTGAAGAGCGGGTTTTCGTGAGTCAGGAGAAACAGGGATGTTATGTGATCGTGTATTCCGCCGATAATAGGACCACCGAATCTCGGTGACATTATCTGTTCCTGAACCTTCATTATGATCCTTGCCTCTGCCCTGGCCTCTTCCTTCTGGACGATGTGCAGATTCATCTCATCGCCATCGAAGTCGGCGTTATACGGCGTACATACCGCAAGGTTGAACCTGAATGTCTGTCCCGGCAGTATCCTTACTGTGTGTGCCATCATGGACATCCTGTGCAGTGAAGGCTGCCTGTTGAAAAGCACAATGTCGCCTTCCATCAGCTGTCTTTCCACCACCCAGCCAACCTCAACCCTCTTGCTGTTCTCCTCTGCATTCTGCGCTGAAACACGGATCCTTCTCCCGTCAGGCCTGATTATGTAGTTCACGCCAGGAAGGTATTTGCCAAACTCGTCCCTGGGTGCAGGGCCGTTCTTGACAAAGTTCCTTACACTCTCCAGGTTGAAAATGTTCACAGTAAGTGGAACGGTGAGTTCTCTGGCTGCTTTCTCAGGAACTCCAACCTCGTTGATCGAAAGGAAGGGTTCCGGTGATATAACTGTCCTTGCGGAGAAATTGACCCTCTTTCCGGACAGGTTGGACCTGAATCTCCCTTCCTTGCCCTTCAGCCTCTGGACAAGAGTCTTGAGTGCCCTGCCGGACCTGTGCCTTGCAGGAGGGATGCCCGCGGTCTGGTTGTCGAAGTATGTTGTTACATGGAACTGCAGCAGATCCCACAGATCCTCGATGATTAACTGCGGAGATCCGTTGTCCCTGCTCTCCCTGAGTCTCTGGCTGATCCTTATTATGTCCACAAGCTTGTGGGTCAGGTCATCCTCGCTCCTCTCACCGGTTTCGAGAGTGATTGATGGCCTCACGTTTATTGGCGGTACAAGAAGGACTGTCAGCACCATCCACTCGGGCCTCGCGACTTCCTTGTTAAGGCCGAAGAATATAAGGTCATCGTCCGGAATCCTTTCCAGCCTTTCCCTAATCTCCTTTGGAGTTACCTTTATTCCCTCCTCCCTGAACGTTGTGGGCTTGTCGAGTATAACCTTAACCTGCTGTACTCCGCAGTGCGGGCATACCATTCTCTGGGAAGCCTCGTCCGTCACCTTCTTTGACATAAGGCCTATTATTTCCGGATCTGAAGATGAAAGGCTCATTGCGTCGAATTTTTTCCTGTAAGACGCAATTTCGTCGTCTGTCAGCTTAATCCTTCCGCACGATTTGCACGTTGCGTCCAGGAATGTCTTTATTTCCTTAATGAATCCTACGTGAACCACCGGCATTGCAAGCTCGATGTGGCCGAAATGTCCCGGGCATTCGTCTACCTTCCCTCCGCACGTAGCGCACTTGAGTCCCGGCTCTATAACACCAAGATGAAGATCCATCAGTCCCCTTTCAATTGGATATCCGTCATCATCATATGTGTCGGCAGTGATTACCTTCACCTGAGACATCTTCCTGATCTCCTCAGGAGAGAGAAGAGCAAATTGTATCCTGTTTATTCTTTTAGATATTCCACCCGTCATTTCATATCACCCAGATTTAGTCTCATAATTACACCCAGCGAGTTCAGCTCGTCTCGCATCAATTTGAAAGCGTAGCTTGTTTCAACAGGGTGAATGTTTCCCGTATTTCCGCATACCGGGCACCTCAGTGTGCCTTTCCTTCTGTCAAGGATTGCTATGTGCCCGCATTTTGGGTTTCCGCATACGTAAAGGATTGTTCCGTCGCTCTGGTCCAGGAGCCTGTCCTTGATCACCATTGCAGCACCGTGCGCGATCAGGGTATCCCGCTCCATTTCACCGAACCTGAGTCCACCCTGCCTTGATCTTCCCTCTGTCGGCTGTCTGGTGAGTATCTGTACGGGGCCGCGTGACCTTGCATGGAACTTCCCTGCAACCATGTGGTGAAGCTTCTGGTAATAAATGATTCCCGTAAATATGTCTGCTTCAAATTTTCTGCCCGTGATGCCATCGTACATTGATTCCTCGGAAGATTGTCTGAAACCGTATTTCTTGAGGCCATCTCTGAGGCTCTTTTCAGGCTCTCCACTGAATATTGTGCCGTCGATGATCTCCCCCTTCATAGCAGAGACCTGACCACCAATCATCTCAAGTATGTGACCAACCGTCATTCTGGAAGGAATCGCATGGGGATTTATCACAAGGTCGGGGATGACTCCTTCTTCGGTAAAGGGCATGTCTTCCTGCGGAACAACAGATCCTATGACTCCTTTCTGGCCATGCCTTGAGGCAAACTTGTCTCCAAGCTCCGGGATCCTCTCGCTCCTCACCTTGATTTTCACAACCCTGCTGTTGCTCTCTGAGACCGTGAGTATTACGTTGTCAACGAACCCACTCTCATTGGGCCTCATTGTGATGGATGACTCTCTTCTTCTCTGTGGTCCCAGCTTGTCCCCGCCCTCTTCGAGAAATCTCGGAGGAGATGTCTTTCCTACCAGCACATCGGCACCTTCAACGTAGGACTCCGGGAATATTATTCCGTTTTCATCGAGGTTCTTGTAGCTTTCTTCAGCTCTGGCTCCGAGCACGTCGTGCGTAGGGATTTCAAACCTGTCCTCCTGGCCGCCCGGATACCTTCTCTCTTCAGCCGTATAAGTCCTGAAAAATGTGCTTCTTCCAAGCCCTCTCTCCACCGCTGCCTTGTTCATTATGAGTGCGTCCTGGATATTGTATCCCTGGTATGATAAAATTGCAACAACGAAGTTCTGCCCGGCAGGCTTCTTTTCATACTTGATAAAATCCATAATTTTTGTCTTGACCAGCGGGATCTGCGGGTAATGAAGAACGTGTCCCCTGGTATCGGTCCTGATCCTGAAATTCGTACTGGAAAGTCCAATAGACTGCTTGGTCATAGCTGCAGCCATGGTGATCCTCGGCGAAGAATTGTGTTCAGGATACGGTGTAATTGATGCAACCACTCCAAGAATCAATGAAGGATCTATTTCAAGGTGCGTGTGCTCTTCTGTAAGGAGGCTCTTTCCCTCAAATGTTCCCTTGCATTCCTGGCACTGCAGCATGACTTTTTCGCTGTCTGCTTCGCCGTGATTGATCCAGTCGAGTTTGCTTCTGTAGAGATATATTCCACAGTTGGGGCATCTCTCTGGGAATTCGTAGCCATAAACCGCAATGTACAGGTTCTCTTCCTCTTCTGCGTCGATCCATTCCATTGCACCTTTCTTAACAAGGTCTTTCAGCTGGTATTCTCCATTATCTAGTTTCTTGAGCATGTCCCTTGTCAGAACCGTTGTACCGTTGTTAAGTGTGAGCAGCGGGCGCCTTATCCTTCCCCTGTCACAGTTGATGATGACTTCACGGGTTTCAGGGTCAAACCTCACGTTAACGTCGTCGGGCAGCTTCCCTTTCCTGCGCTCCCCTCGTATCTGGTTAGTCAGGCGGCCGGGGTCGTCGTGGTACCCTATGAAATCACCGTTGAGATATACTCTTCCTGCATTTGGGTTCTCCTCCAGCACTTCCCTGACGTCCATTCCCTTGAGGAATTCAAGCACTATGTCAGGGTCTATGCCCTCGGTCACGTTGATTATGAGTGCGGCGTTTTTTACCAGCCCACAGTTCTGGCCCTCGGGGGTTTCATTTGGACAAATCCTTCCCCACTGTGTGGGGTGAAGGTCCCTTGCCTCGAAATGCGGCTGGGATCTGGTCAGTGGAGATATGATCCTCCTCAGGTGGCTCAGGGTGCTGACGTTTGATACCCTGTCCAGAAGCTGTGAAACACCGGTTCTTCCGCCTATCCAGTTTCCTGTAGCCATTGCATGCAGAATTTTCTGGGTTAGAAGGTCCTGCCTTACTGCCGGTCGAAGCCTTATGCCCTTCTTCCGGTTGTATGTTCTCTCAAGCTGGTATTTGAGATCCTTCAATACCGACTGGAATGCATTCCTGAATAGCTCATCCAGCAAGTCCCCAGCCAGTTTTATTCTCTTGTTAGCAAGGTGATCTTTGTCATCCTCTTTCCTGAGCCCGAGGTTAAGTTCCAGCAATGATCTGGCCATTCTTCCCAGGTATATTGCCTTCTTCAGCCTGTCTGCATCTGTGTCCCCGAGATGCGGCAACAGAGACTTGTCAAGCATCTGCGAAACTTTCTTCTCCCTGAATTCCTTTGCTTGTCCTGCAGCAAACCGCTTTTCTATGTATGAGATTGCGTCTTCGTTGTTTGTAATACCATTGGGAGGGAAAATCTTCGGATTTTTTGCTTCTTCTATATTTGCATAAATTATGGGGTCCATTTTCTGGACTGTTGATATTGAGTTGTGGACATCAACATCCTTCTCAAGCCCGAGGGCTTTCATTAGAATGACAAGCGGTATGGTTCCCGCCACGCTTGGGATTGATACATTTATTATTCCGTCATTCCCCTTTTCAATGGAGGTCAGAGCCCTGAACCCGCCCTTTTGTGAGAATACCTTCGCAACCTCTATCTTTGACTCGTATTTCTCCTCGAACTCCACCAGAATCTTATTCGGGGCGAGGTCTTCGAGTGAAACTATGACTCTTTCCGAGCCCCCTATGATAAAGTATCCGCCTGCGTCTTCCGGGTCTTCCCCGACATACTGGAGTTTCTCCTTCCTTGTAGCGTTAGTCGGACCGTTGTTTTTCTCTATGTATGTATCAAGGTTCCCTTCGGCCAGCGTGCAGACCTTGGATCTTATCATTACCGGAATATCCCCGATCTTGATCACTTCAGGATCCTTTTCTACCCCGTCTTCTATTACCCTGAGTTCAAGGTTAATCGGAGCCATATAATTCAGGTCCCTGAGCCTTGCCTCGTTGGGAGTTATCTGGTTGGAGGCACCTGATGCTTCCTTGATTTCCGGCCTGTCAACCCATATTGTCGACGGGCCTATGGGCCTGTTCTTTTCCCTGACTCTACCGTACCTGATCTCTATTTTCCTGTTCTGCGTCTTTGCCGGATCCAGAGTCATTATTCCAGGCTCGCTTTCATCGGAAATCTTTGTTTCGTCCACTATCTGCTGCATTATGTTGTCAGGGTTGTCCTTCGATGCAACAAAGTAATTCATAGACTCAATCTGATGATTTACCACGCTCTCTTTCTTAAAAAATATATCAACAAGTTCTCTCATTTAAAAACCTCACCGGTTACAATTCTATAATATGTTGAAAGGCCAACTGTAGGGCTCTTCCTGATTATCTTGATCATTCG
>JAJYUG010000004.1:0-2921 GCA_021792655.1 Thermoplasmata archaeon
CATTATGATGCGGCAATTCGTTTGTTTGTACGCCAATAACCGCGTAATTTGTATTTGCAATGAAAACAAGAAACCTGGGAAAAATATATGGCGTAATGGCTGAGAATCCGCAGATAATGGAATGCTCAACGAATTAAAACTGATTGCCTTCCCGTTAATAGAACCGGTGTATTGAAGGAAATACACCAGGTTATAAATCCCGGCTTCCGGATTTGAACCAGAGACCTGCGGATAACGGCGGTTTTCTTGCCAGTCTTTCCCTCTACAGTCCGCCGCTCTACCAACTGAGCTAAGCCGGGTAATATCAGGAGATTATCCAGAGCGTATAAATATTTCTTTAGCAGGCTGTTTCCAAGAAGGTTTTAGATGCGGTAGAAATCCTTATCTTCATTTTTATTATATGGCAAAACCGAAAAGGCAAACATATAACAGTGCATATTGCCAAACTTATGCAGTTCAGAGCCATTCGATCAAGGTGAAAAAATGACCACGGGAGACAACATAACTGGAACTCTTGGAGAGTATTACAGACAGAAGATAGTTACCGCAATAGTTGGAGTAGAAGCAGACATTAATTCAGTCGACAGGATAATCAAGGAGATTGCAGGTTATACCAATGTGGATGATGAATACGTTGTAACCGGGGAGTACGATATCATACTCAAGGTTAGATTCCCGGACTATTCTGGGCTCCAGAAATTCCTGGTGGACGATCTGGGAAAGATTGCCGGAATAAAGAGAACGAAGACGATGATGGCGCTTTCCGTGGTAAAGGAATCTGGAAAAAAAATAATGGAGTGATAAAATTGGACAAAAATTTGTTTGATGAGGTAATATTCCTGCTGGATGACCTTTCGCAGGATACGTCAGTTCCAAAAAACGTCAGGAAGAGTGCAACGGATGCCAAGGATAAGATGGGTGTTCAGAAAAACAGCCTTGACCTCAGGTGTGCTACTGCTGTCTCAATCCTTGATGAAATATCGAACGACCCGAACGTTCCATCCCACGGCAGAGCTGCTCTTTATACCATAATCAGCAAACTTGAAGCACTTGCAAAATCATGAAATATGGATTGTATGCATAATGACTGATAAATTATTTTATGTAGTTAAATATATATACAATTATAATATTATGAGACGATAGTCGTGCCGCTCTCAGAAGAAAGTGAAAAACTTGCCAGATTTCTCATAATTTCGGACATTCCGCGAAGCGTAGCCTATACTCTCGTTTACATCAGGAACAAGGGTGAGATAACCAGCGTTGAGATAGAGAGAGAAACTAGTCTCAGGCAGCCAGAGGTCTCCATAGCAATGCAATGGTTACGCAGGAAAGGCTGGATCAATAAACGCAATATGAAAAAGGAAGGTAAAGGAAGGCCTATACATGGATATAAACTCTCCAAGAGTTTCAACGAGATACTGGACGAAATAATCCAGGAACTTTCAAATAAGATCGCGGAAATAAACAACAATATAGAGAGCCTTAAATCGTTCCAGAAGTGATTGACTCTTTATACTTCCTTCAAAATGTATTCTTTTCCTTTTCCCTGGAAAATTCGCTTGGTCATGCCGTTAAATATGCCCACCTCCACAACACCGGGAATCTTTTTAATCATGCTCTCAAGCAGCGCAGGGTTGTCTATGTCGCCAAAGTAGCAATCAATTAGCGGGTTTCCGTTATCACTCGCGAAACCGCTCCTTAAGCTGCATTTTCCTCCTATGCGCTCTATATTTGATATGGTAAAGTTGATTCCAAAACTGAGTATCTCTATGGGAACACCAAAAATCCCTAGTTTTTCCTTAACCTTTGAACTGTCCACCATGACGTTGAATTCACGGCTGTTGTAAGCAAGGATTTTCTCGCGCGTAAGGGCTCCTCCGCCACCTTTGATAAGGCTGCCTCCCGGTTCGACCTCGTCTGCTCCATCGAAATAGGCATCAAGTTTATCCGGATACGAATCAATCACTGTGATCCCGAGGGACATCGCCTTCTTTGCGGTATCTATAGAACTAGCCATGCATTTCACGTTAAGGCCTTGCTTTACAAGTTCCGCAAGGCCGAGTATGAAATAGTGGGTAGTGGTACCTGTCCCAAGCCCGATTGTGGAATTATCTTTCACAAACTTCAGTGCACCGGTTGCAGCAGAACGTTTTTCAATGTTACTTGAGGGTACCATGATTCCTGATGCCTGTACCGGATAACTAATTATCGTCACGCAATACCAAAATCATATAGAACTAAGATTTTATTGAGTATATATGGATACAAAAAAGTGGGAAGATTCGTACACAAAAATTGAAAGGCTGGTGCTCCCAGCTGATACCAACATATTTAATGCACTTTACGGTGGAAGGCTCGTGGAGTGGATTGACAACGTCGCTTCTATAGTTGCAATCAAGCATGCACGCAGGCGGGCAGTCACAGGGAGTATTGACAGCCTTTATTTCCTTTCACCAATTCATATCGCTGACATAGTTAAAATGGAGGGTAGGGTAAATTACGTAACCAGAACCACAATGGAAATTGAGGTCGACGTCAATTCGCAGGAAGGGCTCACTGGAACTGAGAGGTTTACGACAAAAGCTTATCTAACATATGTAGCGGTTGACCAGGACGGAAGACCTACTGCCATTCCTTCGCTGTCCGTTGAAACTGATGATGAAAAAAGGAGATTCGCTGAAGGAGAGGTCAGAAGCAAGATTCGTCTTGATGGACTCGCCAAGATAAAGAAGGAGATGAGCCTTGCAAGGACAGATTCCTGATCAGCACAATCCCCCTTCCATGTAATCGACACTACGTAATTTGTCCTGTACTTTCCATTCAGGTGAAGAGTTGCCCTGCAGTTTACGCCGACCTGCACAACTGTTCTGCGATTCAGGCAGATGAATGAATGTAAGCGTAAGCCGTAAAATATCCTA
>JAJYUG010000004.1:3021-50881 GCA_021792655.1 Thermoplasmata archaeon
CACTACGTAATTTGTCCTGTACTTTCCATTCAGGTGAAGAGTTGCCCTGCAGTTTACGCCGACCTGCACAACTGTTCTGCGATTCAGGCAGATGAATGAATGTAAGCGTAAGCCGTAAAATATCCTATCTTTGAACAATGGTGAAAAAAACGAAGGATTTAACCTTAACGCCGTCCCCAGGCGATATTTTTGTCAATCTATACCCGTTTAAAACGAATCCGTGTCCATCTGACAATTCCTTTGTGACATGGGACATCTGGCAGGCGATTTATCAGGCAAGATGATCAACGAAATAATTGCATAAATAGCAATTTATATAACTCATTAATATAGTGAAATAATGGTATCATTATCACAAATAGGTATAATTGAGATCTTAAGTTTCGTTTCATCCACAACCCAGTTGTCAGGTGCCCTGAACAGGTTACTTGAGGTTGTGGTGTCAATTTCGGCTGTGGTAGTTGCCCTGCTTTGGATACCCATTGCACTGAGTTTCTTCAGCACCGATGAAAACAAGAGATTTGAAGCCAGAGGCAGACTCAAAAATGCACTGATTGGAACGTTGATTTACGTGCTGGCAGTAAGTGGGGTAATCTACGCAGTTTTCAATTATGTGGCAATAGGGTAATAGCATTATGCTTTCCGTCTTATCCGATATCCCAAAGCTGATTTCCGTAATCATTTACCTTGCGGATGAAGCTTACGTCGGGCTTATCGGAGGATTTTGGTATTTCCTTGTCAAGTACGGTTTACAGCCGTCCTACGCCTTTCCTTTGCTTGGGCAGAACTCCTCTTTCATGGGATTTTATTATTACCTCCTTGACAACCTATATTTTGAGGTTGCGGCCTTTGCAATGGTCATTGTCTCCATATTTATCCTGTTCACATCTTCAATTGGAGGGAACAGGGGTTTGGGAGAATTTGGCATGCGCTTTTCCGCTTCAGTTGTTATATTCATTGGCAGTGTGGGGATAAGCCAGTTCATTGTTCAAATCTCGTATTATGCATACAGCATCGTCTGGGGATACGGTAGCATAAACTGGTATAGCCTGCTTTCAGTTACAAACATCTCCTCAAACATTTCCATTCCCCTATCCCAGATCGGGTCTTCCAATGCGCTGATTGAGTTTTTCCTTCTTAGCTGGCTTTTTGTTGCCACCTTTGCCATGCTTGGAATGCTAATAGTGAGACAGGCGATTATTATTTTCCTTACCTTGATGCTGCCCGTATTCAGCATCTTCCTAATTACACGAGAATCCTCCAAAATCGCAATGAAATTATGGATGCTCTTCGTGGAATCCGCAGTTCTACCTTTATTTGTGGTCATTTTACTCGTTCTTGTTCACATTTTTTATGGCGATTTCATACTTCAGATAGGGTTTCTGACCCTTGCCTCCCTAATTCCAACCCTGATAATGTCGAACTCCATGATTTACAGGTTTGCCTCGTTTCAATCCGCGTATGGCGAAATTTCTGCCGCATCAGTCATATCCGGAGTCGCATCCCAGGCTGGATATGCTGGATCAGTGTTAGCAGGGAATACAAGCCTCTCTAATCTCGGAAACATGCTTTCTTATCCGGTATGGAGCAAGGAGAAAGGAAACTCCGGCCCACTTAGAACTGGGAAGCAGCCGCACAGTGGTATTGACTGGAAGTCAGTTGAGAATGAGAAATTAAAATACAGGAGGGAAAGGTGATCAGTTGCCGGAAAGACAAGGAGTAAGAATTCCAACCAACGTCAGAAATTACTCACCAAGGATCGGAGGCATGGACGCAAGGAAGGTCTCGGCGATTGCACTTCTCTTTATCATTTCGGCGATAATTTTTCATTTCAGCATGCTGATCTCCATTCTTGTTGCGTCCTGTGGGTCCATTTTCACTCTTTTTCCAATCGATAGCGGATTCCTGCCTTCAGCCGTCATGAATAGGTTTTATACCATGCTTCATCGGAAAGAGGGAAACCTGAGGTACGAGATAACTCTAGACTGCAGCGATGAAATCTGTATATTCCGGGGTAAAAACAGGCTGTTCTCAGTCATCAGTGCAACTGGCTTGCCATATCAAATGATGAAATCAGGTGAGATAATTGCAGAGGCTTCAGCGATTTCCAGATCAATTGATCAATTGACGGCAGAGGTAACTGTTATGGCTCTGCCTGTTAAAGCAGACCCGTCCAGTTACATGACAGGGTCCTCCGATGAAGATTCCATGGATTATGATGGACTGGTCTCATTTCTCGTAAAGGATTCGATCTTTTACAAACCATATTTTTTCCTCAGTTTCAAGGTTAAGCGGGGGATGTTCTCGCAGCACGACACCATAAGGAAAGAAACGGAGGAATTAAAGGAGAATCTGCAAAGGGCAGGTCTGGTCGTGGAAGTAATAAGTGAAGTTGAAGATGGCATGGAGATTTTGAAACAATTGTCGCAGGATGCCTTTAGCGGGATTGAGTGAATAAGGTGGGGGATAAACAGAGATTTTTAGTCAAGCAACGTTTTACAATATCTGGACCTCAGGTAAGACTAGGGCAATATCTGGCTTTCCTGTCGCTTGTTGACGGAGACTATGACTCTGGGGGGATGTACTGTTCACTACTGGAATCAACAAATGTGCGCATGATGCAGAGAGTATCGCTTTCATCTATCCCTGAAAATACTTCAGAAAGAATCTTAAAGAGGCTTCATGCTTCACGCAAGTCTGAAATGAGATACGAGGACAAGAAGGACAGAACCAGGGCGCTTCGCTTAAGGAGGCATGTGGAAACCCTGGAATCACTTCTCAGAAGCATTTCGGAAAATGGGCGCAGGGTGTACGGAACAGATGTTCAGATCGTCCTCGAAAGCGACCATCCGATAGAATTATCCAGGAGTGCAAGAAGAGTCATCGGGTCACTGGAATATCTCGGGCTAACCATGAAAATCAAACGGAGAATAACTCGGAATGAGATTGCGTCCTCACTGGGGCCGTTCAGTGATGCGAATGGGCGCTACCTGATGGATTCCATGTCGGTAGCCAGCATACTTCCGATTCATTTTGAACCAGTCCCTGAGAGTGGAGGGGTGGCCATTGGTGTGGACGACTTGACAGAAAAGCCGGTATTCATAAACATATTCGGTGGAAATTCATTCAACGTGCTGTCTTTCGGTGAAACTGGTTCTGGCAAATCTTTCTTTACTAAGCTAATGGTAAGAAGGGCGATACTGACTTCCGCCGTAAATAATGTATACATAATCGATCCACTGGGTGAGTATGATGCCGGCATTTTTCCAGGAGGAGGTGCAGTTGTTAATGTAGGGAGTGGAGAATACGTAGATCCATTGAGAATTTCCAGCAATAATCCCGAAACGGTCGATGCTTTTATCTCAATGCTTATACATTTTGACAAGGGAATTGCAGATGATGTCAGGGTTCTAAGGCATTACCTGTCTGAATACCTTCACGCTGAGGGACTCAAGACCATGCATGGCTTCCTTCAGCTACTGACAAATGACAAGGTTATCCCAAGTTCAGTCAAGTTGATATCAGAACTGCTATCGTCCGTTTTCATGCATGAAGTTGTTATCCAGGAGAGGCAGGTGATCATATTCAGGCCAGGACAGCTCGTAAGTTCGAGCAATGAACCCTCAATGATCTCCATACTGCTGTCAATCCTTTCCATGATAACTTCTACTCACGGCAAGAAGATTGTCCTGGTGGATGAAGCACATAATCTGATAGACAGTGCAGAGTGCTCAAAGCTCCTTGACACGCTTACCCGCCATTCGCGTCATTACGGCACGGCCATTATCAGCATGACTCAGAATCCGGAGGACTTTTTCATGAATCCAAGATCCCATTCTCTTCTTCTGAACAGCTCAAGGATCTTTGGCTTCCGTACCAAATCGCCAAATTCGGAGGGTTTTTCAATTCCCGGGTATGATGGGTTTCTCGGTGTAAATTTCGCTCCATTACTTGGAGGAAGATCAGATCCTTACTCAGAGTGTTTTTTCTCATATGAAAATCATCTCCGGAAAGTCAGGATATTATGCACAGAGAGAGAAAAGTCAATAATCGATGCCAGGAATGCCTAGTTCTCTGTGCTTCTGTGATATTTTTCCTGGGCATACATAAGCGTCAGTATTCCAAAAACAAAGACCGGAGCAACAAATGAGTAAAGTCCGATATCCGTCCATGTACCATATATTATGGACCACCCGATATAGAAGCCTGCAGCTATGACTACCAGCGCCAGGCCAATGAATCTGACTATGTTTGGAACTGTAACGTATCCTGGGACGCTCCTCAGTGTTTTTGAGATTTTATTGTTATCAGGCAAAACAGTTACCAGACGCAGAAACACAATTCGCTAAATATATGTTTCTATGCGCAGAGGTGGCTTGATGCCATTAATCTTCAATTACCAATATATTTAACTATTGTCTAGGGATCACGTTATCTATGCACGATCCTGCCGCAAATTATTTCAACTGCACCGAGAGGGAACGGGCTATTTTTGAGGCGGGTATCAAATTGGGGACAGTATACCATCAATACGTTGGGGTACCGATAAACCTGAGCAACCTGAACTCGCTGGAGAATGCAATAAGGGAGAGTGTCATGGTTCAACCGTTTGTACAAAGCGCGGAGGTCAGCATTGACCCAGAGATGGTAAAGAAGAGACAGGGAATCTACAAGTACATTACACTGTCTGGTGAGATGCTCAAGGTTAAGCTCAGCATAAAGTATGGAAGGGAAGAGGTTGTGGCTAGACTTGAATACATTCCGGAGATGGATTACCCGCTCATGCATCTGGATGGTTGAAGGATAAAATGGCAGTAAAGGTAGGTATAACAGGTCCTGTAGGTTCCATAAAGGCGGAAGCACTCAGGAAAATTATCGATATGTTGCAGAAGGATGGGCTCGAGGTTCAGGGTCTCCTTGTGACAGAGATTGTCAGTAATTCCAAGCTGACCGGATATTCTATATTCGATATCTTCACCAAGAAGAAAGCAGTGTTTGCAGACTCTGTGATCACCTCGCGCGTAAAGATCGACAAGCTCGGGGTTGACACCAGGATACTCGAAGAAATTCTTATTCCAAGCCTTCAGAAGGCAAGGGAGAACGCTGACATAATAGTGATAGATGAAATTGGAAAGCTCGAGAATGCGACAAAGAACGTTCAGAAGGAGATTGAGGAGACACTAAAGTCACCCAAGCCTCTTATAGTTACGCTCCACAAGAAATCCAGGAATCCAGTGCTGCAAGAAATCAGGAGCCTTGAAGGAATAAGGGTTTTTGACATCACGCCGATCAACAGGAACATTCTCCCATTTAAAGTCATGCGGGTATTGAAGGGAGAAGAAGGGCCATAATTGCTAATCCAGGAAGAGACTGCAAAACTGGAGGTCCCGGATGATTATGTCATCCATGGTCCCGGAAAGAAAATGGCGGGCTTTTACAACCTTTCACAGAAGCTGAACAGGGATTTCTCTATACTCTTTGTAAAAGCCCTCAGGCCGAAAACGGCGCTTGATGCCTTCGGTGGAACCGGGGTGAGAGGAATCAGGCTGGCTATGGAGACCGGCGCGAACGTCGTAATTTCGGAACAGAGCCCGAAGGCTTATGAATATGTTGTACGCAACATTGCTATGAACAATCTGGAAATCAAGTCCTATAATACGGGATTTTATCAGGCTTGTGATGAGGATGTTTTCGACTACATAGACATCGATCCATACGGTTCGGTTGTTCCCTATGTCGACAGAGCAGTTACCTCAGTAAAGCCAGGAGGATATCTCGGCTTTACCGCAACCGATCTCAGCTCTCTTACAGGGTCAGTTCCAGCCAAGACCAGGCGTAGGTACGGAGCAAATATTACAAACGACACCTTCAGGCATGAAATGGGGATAAGGCTCCTGATCTCATACATAGTACATCGCGCAGCTGTCTTTGACCGTGCCGCGACCCCAATGATCTCGTTCTGGAATTCTCATTTTTACAGGCTTTTCTTCAGGGTTGAAAAAGGGGTGAAAAAAGCGGATGGGCTTATTGATCAAATCGGGTACATAAACAAGAGGCACACCCTCTGGAGGATATACCAGGATCTTGATGAGGGTCCTGTCTGGATCGGCAGAATAAACGACCAGGAAACCATGGAAAGGATTACAGAACTCTCTGCTTCAATTGCCAGCAAGGAACTGGGCAGGTATCTGGGCCTGATGCCATTTGAGGATATTTCTCTCCTGTTCAAGGATCTCACTGGAATTTCACAGTATATCCACATCGAAATGCCAAGAATAAATGCAGTCATATCCAGACTGCGGGATGCCGGCTGGACGGCTGGAAGGACTGAGTTCTCCAACACCGGGATAAAGAGCAACTGCAGTGTAGAAGATGTGATATCTGTACTGAGTTAGGCGCTTCGTAAGGGAAGCAGAACGATCAAAATAATTTATAAGCAGTAGCCTTACCCAAGCAATATATGAACCCATGGATTCGCATACTGAGACCAGTGAATGGTCTGATGGGACTACTTGCGACCTGGATATCCGCACTCATAGGTGTAGGGTATGCGCTGCCCCAGCATATTCTTCCCGTATTAATAGCCTCCATTTCAGTGTTCCTTGTCACATCGGCAGGCAACATCCTGAATGATATTCTGGATAGCGAGACAGACATGATTAACCACCCAAACCGCCCCATACCATCGGGGCATATTGCCCTCAACTCAGCCCGAATATACGCCTATCTCATGTTTATCATACCAATTGCTCTGGTCATACCTTATACCTTAATGGGAGTATATTCACCCTTCATTCTGGTCATAGTGATAGCGGCGGAACTTCTTCTGATATCCTATGAGACCAGAACAAAAAATCTTGGCCTATCCGGCAATGCAACGGTCAGCGTGCTTGTTGGATTGATATTCATTTATGGGGGTATGGCAGTGGGTGCCGTGTCACCTATGATTTTACTTTTCATACTTGCGTCTCTGTCAAATTTCTCGCGTGAGATCATCAAGGATGTAGAAGACATCAAGGGAGACGTCGGGAGAACAACGTTCCCGAAGGTCCATGGGGCTTCTACCGCCTCAAAAGTCGCTTCAGGAAGCATGATACTGGCCCTTCTCATCTCACCTTTACCATTCCTGATTGGAATATTTTCATATCCATATCTTGTTGCGGTATCTATTGCAGACATTATATTCGTTATGTCCATACATGACATTGTGAATGATCCGGGAAGGAAAGAGAAGCTGAGCAAAATTGCAATGATAATTGCCCTTGCAGCTTTTGTCATAGGTGGTATCACGGCAAATATAGTGGTTCCAACAGCCATAATATAACGGAACGGTGAAGAAATGAACGTATTGGAAGAGATAATGATGAAATCCGGGAAGGAAAAGATACACATGACACTGATCGATCCCGCATCTCAAAGCCCCGAAAAATCTTCTTCGATAGCCGCAGAAGCAGAAAAGGCGGGAACAGATTATTTCATGATAGGGGGATCTACAGGCATTACTCAGAGCGTGATGGATGAATGTATCACCGAGATAAAGAAGCATACAGACACCAAGGTTATAATTTTCCCTGGATCTTCAAGCATGATCTCGAAGTATGCCGACGCAATTTATTTCATGTCTCTGCTTAATTCAACAGATCCCGAATTCATTGTCAGGCACCAGATGAAAGCTTCTCAGTTTCTCAGGAGATTTAATTTAGAAATCATTCCCATGGGATATCTCGTCTTCGAACCAGGAATGACCGTTGGAAAAGTGGGAAAAGTCGATCTCATCGGGAGAGAAGATAGTGACCAGGCGCTTTCCTACTCACTTGCAGCACAGTTTTTCGGCATGAAGCTCATCTACTTTGAAGCGGGAAGCGGTGCATCAAGCCATGTATCTCCAACACTGGTATCCGCGGTAAGGCCCAATATAGACATACCGCTCCTGGTGGGAGGAGGCATAAGGGACGCTGAAAGCGCAAGGGAGATTGCATCGTCGGGAGCAGATATAATAGTGACGGGTACTATTGCAGAGAAATCCAACAATGTCTATGGTACCCTTAAACCCATTATTGAGGCGATTAAGTCCTGACCTGAACAGACATGTTTAATGCATCCTTTGCATTTTCCATCCATGCCTAAGATACTTGTCAGGATAGAATATCTTGATGGAGTGGAAGATCCCGAATCGGAAACCGTTCTTAAAAATCTCAGGAGCATAGGGTTTGGCAACGTGGCGTCAGTAAGGATCTCAAGATCTTTCGAATTTGACTTGACCGGAAACGAGAAGGAAGCGATAAAATCTGTAAGGGAAATTTCAGACAAGCTGCTATATAACCCAGTCATACAGAAATTCACTATCCAGAAGATAAGTGATTAACATGCCCGGAAGGCCCAGGAAAACTGTTCAGACTGGAGATGTGGAACTCATAGGTGCGCCTGTCGAAGGCCTTGAGAAGCTAAGTGAAGATCTGTCCCTGTCACTGAACAGGGATGAGATGATAATGCTGGCACATTACTTCAGGGACCTGGGAAGAAACCCGACTATGCTGGAGATTCAAGCAATGGCGCAGGCGTGGAGTGAACACTGCTGCTATAAATCATCCAAACTTTATCTCAAGAAATTTCTTTCAGGTTTAAAGACAGATTATACCATATTGGCAATGGAAGACGACGCCGGGGTTGTGGAATTCGATGACGATCATGCCTACGTTGTAAAAATGGAAAGCCACAATCACCCCAGTGCCATAGAGCCGTATGGCGGTGCAGCTACTGGGATCGGGGGCATTATACGTGATGTTCTTTGCATGGGCGCTCAGCCTGTAGCACTCATGGATTCAATTTACCTGGGAGAAATCAAAGAAAACATGACAAACGATCATGGGTTGACACAGCGATTCACCTTCAACGGGATAGTCAGCGGAATCAGGGATTATGGAAATCGCGTAGGAATACCCAACGTTGCGGGATCAGTGGATTTCCACCATTCATATAACAACAATCCGCTGGTAAACGCTGGGTGCATAGGAATTGCCCGGAAAGACAACATAATCAGAAGCAAGATAGAGAAAGTTGGAGATCTGCTGATCCTTGCCGGAGGAAGAACCGGCAGAGATGGCATTCACGGTGTCAATTTTGCGTCTGTGAGGATAAGCGAAAGGGAGTCCAACAAAAGGGCCGTGCAGCTTGGAAACCCCATAATTAAGGAACCGCTCATTCACTCTATACTTGAGGCTGTCGATCAGGGGCTTATTGACGGCATGAAAGACCTTGGCGGCGGTGGGATGTCAAGCTCTGTCGGGGAGATGTGCTATGCCGGGGGGACATCTGCAGAAATACATCTTGAGAACGTTCTGCTCAAGGAATCTGACATGGCCCCCTGGGAAATCTGGATCAGCGAAAGCCAGGAAAGGATGCTCCTTGCAGTATCAAAGGAAAATCTTGAAAGGATCGCACAGATTTTCAAAAAATGGGACATTGAGTTTTCAGTAATAGGGACTGTTAAGGAAGGAAATAACCTGGTTATATATAACGGGGGAAAAAAGGAGATGGACCTCAGCCTCCCCTTCCTGACATCCGGCCCTATGTACTGCAGGCCTTACCGAACTAAGGTACCGGACAGGAAGGAGACAGCCCTGCCAAGAGAGCCGCAGAATTTTAACGAACTTATGTTGAAGTTTGCATCAGATCCTAACGTCTGCTCCCGGTTCAGGGTCATTAGACAGTATGATTTCACCGTCAGGGGTAATACAATATCTAAACCACTTACAGGTTTTCCAAACCATGAGACTCATTCCGATTGCGCCATAATAAGGCCGCTTGAAGAAAGCATGAGGGGGCTTGCCCTGTCAATAGGAACCGCAGCGAGGATGGTTTCGCTGAACCCTTATAACGGCACCCTTGCAGCTCTTTCCGAGGGGTTCAGAAATATAATGGTTTCCGGCTCGATCCCGCATTCTATTGTAGATTCCCTCAACTTTGGGGATCCAGAGAAACCAGATTCCATGGGAGAGTTTATAGAGTCTGTACGCGCCATTGGCGATTTTTGCAGGAAGTTCAAGTTGCCCGTTGTCGCAGGGAATGTTAGCCTGTACAATGGATCAAGCAGCTCTAGCATCATTCCAACTCCCACAATCCTCTTCACGGGGATTTGCGAAAACGTCACAGCGGCGCTGAGTTCAGAATTCAAGGGCGACGGCAACATTGTTGTACTCATCGGTAACAGTCCTCCAGATCTATCGGGAAGTCTCTACAGCATTTATAGCGGTGTCACTTCATACGATGCGCCAGGTGTTGATATCGACGAACTATCCAGGATTTATTCCGGATTCATCGAAGCTTTCCGCCGTGGATTTGTGGTATCGGCACATGATGTTTCTGGAGGGGGGATTGCCATGACAGCATTTGAGATGTCATTCGGGAGGGGGATAGGTTTCTCCATAGACATAAGTGACGTATCACACGGCCGGACAACGCAGAAATTATTCTCTGAAGCTGGAAACAGGATAATTGCTGAGGTTAAGGAAAAGGACTATGAGGGGTTTTCGAAGTGCTTCACGGATGTCAACCTGGTTAAGCTAGGCAGGACCGGTGGAGACAGAGCTATTATAGATGATATGGGTCTGAATTACGTGAATCTCGGGGTAGAGGAACTCAGGGAAGCATGGGATCATGGACTGGACAATTATATATGATAATATATTGAGGATCTAACATGAATGAACTCGTCAGGAAAAATGAGAAGATATTGGAGAAAAACGTCACTGTTGAGCTTTATTACAAGCTTAATTTTGATGGTGACAGGACTTGCGGATACACTAAGATTTTCTTGGACAGGCAAGCAAATTATGATAGCGAAGAGCCATACGAGATATACATGGAACTATATGAGTGTGGGCTTTCAGAAGAAGAAGCCACTGATAGGTTCAATAAGGTTATAGGGGAAGTAAAATCAGGAAAAATAGACGTTGGATCCTAGATTCATTGACGAACTCCCAGTTCAACCCTGACACGGACTCTTGAATTGTCACTTAGTTTGAGCTTCTCCCTGAGATAATCGCTAGATATGAGTTCAAGGACATCGCTATATACTGTTCTTTCAGGCATGATTGCAGCGCATGGTATTCCCATTATGTCCGCATTGAATGCTTTGACCGCCCCGAATGTCCTGTCTTCTGTCTGAAAGCCATCTATATGTATCCCGGAGCTATTTCTCAGCCTGCGCAGTTCATTTTGAAACTCCTGGCTGACTCTAATGTTCAGGGTGCCAAGGAATGGGATGAAGCCAAGTTTCTCCTGGAACTGGATGATATAGGATTTTCTTGAAATGTAATACCTACCCTCGCCAAGCCCGCTGCTAACTTCTCCCTCAATTTCTATTGTATCTGACATATTTAGTATCCTTGTTAGCGAGTCGAGTTCCGTAAAAAGCAAATCAAGACCCTTTTCTGTAACTGATACGCTTTGCTTGCGGTTTTCCAGAGTCCTGTTTATGTATTTCTCTGAATTGAGCCTTATCATTAGCCTGGACGCAGATTGCTGGCTTATTCCGATTTTTTCAGCCAGGTCTCCTGAAGATATATTGCGCCTGGCATCATTCCCTATGAGTTCCTTTATGTATTTCAGCCCGAAGTAAAGCTGGTGGTCACGCTGTCTTGTTTCTCTCATATATTTCCCTCACTTTTGGGTCGCTTTGAGCAGGATACATGCTGCCAAGATCATACAGCCCCAATTATGCTTTTTCTTTTCAGGCTGTAGACCCTCAGAAGCTTTTCCTTCGCAGTCACTATCATCTCTTTGTCATTTGTCAGAAGGGCACATTTCAAGCTCTGAGCAAGGTCAATTATTGCGGAATCGCAGGCTCCAGTCACTGCTGCCCTCTCAAACCTGGCGGCAATGGCAGCTGCAGCCTTTGCCTCGTTTATGCGACTGGAAAGGCCATGAAGTTCATTAATCACACAATCAGGTACAATAATCCTGCTAAAGCCAATCGCAGAAAGCTGCTTCCCTAAGTCAGTTTTGTATCTGACAGAATATATCAGGGCGTTAGAGTCAACAACGATTGAGTCTGTGGTCATCTCAGGATTTTGACACTATCTCCGCTATGGCTGTGCCGTTTCTTATTTTCTTTATTACTACGCGAAGGTTCTCCCCCTTCTTCCCACCTGCAACGATTATTGAATATCCCTTGTAGCTTGTTCTGCCTTCACCAGACTTCCCTACTTCGTTAATCGTTATATTGTACTGCTTCCCTTCCTCAAGGTCAGCTTCATTGGATTTTGAGTCTCTTGTGAGCTTAATAGGATGTTGCGCGCCGCATGCTTTGCAGGTAAGGAGATCTATTCTTCCAACTCTCTGGATCACAGTGTCCGGTGACCCGCACTCGTAACACTTTACGTAGGAATCCATGTACTGGCTGAATTTCTTTGATATCTGCGAGGCAGATAATTTACGGTTTATTATGAGCCTTCTTCCGTTTATTGTTACCCCGATTCCAAACTCCTTCATCAGGTATTTGGCTATAACCTGGGGCTCCCTGTTTATGAGATCTGTGATATCGAGAAAATTCCTTATTATTGTGGACTTTCCCTCAAAAATGACGTCAGGTTCAGGGATTTTAAGCCTGCTATCACTGGTGTTTGATTTTGCAAGCATGCCCGATGCTTTCTTGAGTAAATCTTCATAATTATCTGACATAAATGATTCCATATGGTAACTGTTTATATAACCTATGCCAAAGAACCAATTTAACGCTCCCTTGGTAAAAGAACAGGTTCCACAGATAAGCTGTTTATAGGGAGAAGGTGGTTCTTTGAGGGTTTTATTACAGAAAGCTAATTATTCGAAGCCTTACCATTTACAGGATATTTATCGGCGTAACTTGAATCAAAAAAAAAGAGGGTTAAGTATAACACACATACATTTATTATACATTATATAAATGTACCAATATTTTACAGTATGACATTTTAGGAAGCTGCTGTATTTATAGAAACTCTTACAAAACACGTTAAATGTGTGGCGCTCAGTGTATACATTATGTCTTACCTATTTCCTGCTAGACTTTCTAAAATGTACATACAAAGCAAATATTTATATATTGTAAAATATATGAACTGTAAGAGGCAAACCAGGTTGGAAAACAAAGACACTAAGCTGACAATCAGAATCACGGAGAGCGAAGTCGAGGAGATCGACAGCTTTCTAAAAGGAAATCCAAGATTCTCAAGCCGTTCCGAATTTATCAGGTTTGCAGCACTCGATTATGTTGCCCAGAATAGGATAAAGATACTAGGACCCAACGAAATTTCCCTCAAACTCGATAAAATCATGGAACAGACACTGGCTTTTGCGATAAGGGAAGGCTTCTTTAACGACAGGAATGACGCCATAATGGAAATTTTGAATGAGGCGCGGTCAAGTGGCCTAATATCAAAGATCATCGATGCCAAGAACAGCGAACTGAAGGCTGTAATGGACAGGTCTCGTGAAATCCAGCCAGAAAGCAACACATCCGAGCTTAAGACCAGAAGCAACCAGGACCAGAAATAGGATATTTGGAAGGTGTGACTGAATGTTTAGGAAGAATATGGAAACGGAAGGCAATTACGTAAGGGAAAGAATCTGCAAGATAGCGAAAGAGTACGGTTCTGACAGGTATGACAGTGCATTGATAGCCATAGGTAACGCTGGTGAAAGGGTCTTAAAGAAAGTCATACCAATCGAAGAGGCCAGGGTATTTTATCACGCCGTGAACCACAACAGGAGCAATGTGAACACCGCATCGGGTTCTGGCAATGATGTCGCATACATGGAAATTTATTCTCACAGGCCAATGGAAATAAAAATTGTAAACATCGGAGACGACGCATTTGGTGACTTTAACTTCCAGACTGAAAAATATTCCGGAACACAGTTTGAAACAACCTCTGCTGATTTTTCGGATTCACAGGCTGACAGGGAAAAAACAGCATTACGGATATACACCGGCCTACTTAGATCCGATTCCTACATACTGCTAAGCGCATTCGGCGGAAAATATTCGCAGGAAATGCACACCCAGCTTGCCCGAGTTATGATAAAGAGAGGCATAGCCGTCCTAAACGTTGTGATAAAACCTTCGAGATTGTACCCACGCGAAAGGGCTGCTGCTGAGATCGGGATAAAAAAACTAAAAGTTCTTGGAGCCAGGGTAAAAGAAATAGATAATGATGAATACGAGCTGAACGTCGCCGGGAATTTTACAAGATACAGTTCAGAGAGCCAGTGGCCCTCCATCAATACCAAGATTGCAAGGGAAGTTGAAATATACCTGATGCGGCTTTCAGCGGCTTCTGCGGACGCAAGGAAAATAGTTGCAAGTTAAAGACTAGTTCATAAAAATAAATAAAAATTTTTAGATTTGAAAAGGAAATCAGAGTTGAGATAAAACTTCCTTTTCTGTCATGTTTCGTTCGCAGTAAAAGCATCTGAGAATAAGTGGCCTTTCAGATACAACAGAGAACTCACTGTTTACGGGTTCTTTCACATTTGTGATACATCCCTGGTTCGGACATTTTAGTATACCTACAATGGTCTTTGTGAGCTTTACAGTGAACTTCTCCTTTATCTGGTAGTTGCTTACGATGCTTATGGTAGCATCTGGTGCAACAAGTGAAATCCTGTCCAGATCATCTCTGTTCAGATATTTGTTTTCAACTTTAATTACGTCTTTCTTACCAAGTTTTTCACTCTGTACACGCATTGCTATGGTTGTCGAGACATCCGGGTTATTTTCGATCTTGAGTATTGATACTACTCTCAGAGCTTTCCCGGCCGGCACATGATCGATCACAGTACCGTCCTTAATCTTAGAAACCTTCAATGTTGTTTCCATGTTCACGCCCCCAGAATCATTGAGAGAAGAGCCATCCGTACAGGAATACCGTAAAATGCCTGCTTGAAATATGCTGCGTTCGGCAGGTAATCAACTTCCGGCTTTATTTCGTCCACTCTCGGGAGAGGATGCATTATTATAGCATTCTTCTTCATTTTCCCGACGGTATCCGCATCAATTGAATAAAGGCCTATAACGCTGTTATATTCGTTCTGATCAGTGAACCTTTCTTTCTGGATCCTTGTTACGTAAAACACATCGAACTCATCCATTTTCTCGTCGAGATTTTCTCTGGATGTCACCTTGATGTTCTTCCCCAATCTTTCCCTGATATGTTCCGGCATCTTGAGAATCTGAGGGGATATAAGGGTCACTTCAACATCGAAGTTCGAGAGAGCCAGAAGGAGCGAATGAACAGTTCTCCCATAACGTAAATCACCAACCATTGCTATTCTTAATCCGTCGATCTTGCCGAAATACTTTCTCATGGTGTAAAGATCAAGCAGTGTTTGTGTAGGGTGCTGGCCTGAACCGTCTCCGGCATTTATCACTGGTTTGGTTGAAAATTTGGAGGCAAGCCTGGCAGCGCCTTCAAGGGGATGCCTAATCACTATAACGTCTGAATAAGACTCCGCCATTCTGATAGTGTCCGCAAGAGTTTCACCCTTGGCGACAGATGAGGATTTGACATCCGAGACTGAGATCACAGATCCACCAAGCCTATGCATAGAGGACTCAAATGAAAGCCTGGTCCTGGTGCTTGGTTCATAGAACAGAGTGGCCATGATCTTTCCGTTCAGCATTTCAAGCTTTTTGCCGGCTTCCAGCGCGTTCAGCATCCTGTCTGATACAGAAAAAATCTCGGATATATCTGATTCGGACACATCGTCGATTGAGACTATGCTTTTATTCTTCAACATCAGGATGGAGAATCCAGAGAGCAATTAAAAAAGTTTAGGTTAAAAAAATAAGGTTAGAAAAATTTATGGTGGGCTAGCAAGGTGACCATTGAGTGCCAGGTAGCCGATAACGAGTGCGAAAATTGTACCTATTCCCAGTATTATCCATTCCACATAGTACAGCGTCTTCCCAGTTCCTGTGCTTGGCTTTATGTAAAGAACGGGTGCCAATATCGCACCGATACCATCGAAGAGATAAAGACCCATTGCAGTCACAAGGTTCTGGCCGCTTTCAAGCTTGAGCTGTACGATGCTGTAAGCTCCGACAAGGACATAGATTCCCAACAACAGTACTAAGAGAGGCATTAGCCCCAGGTGCATATCCTTGTAAATCATGAATGCTGCCATTATCAATATCAACCCGAAAAGCATATTGTAAGCTTATCCGAAACCAGTCATCGGCCATGCGAAAGACATGTAGAAGCCGCTTACCAAATCAAATGCACCGACACCAAACGCAGGTACAACCAAGCTCTTTATCTGCTCCTTGTCCCCTCTTGCGGCGAAGAAAAAGTAGAAAGCTCCCAGAAGTGTACCCAAAGCCAGACCAATCAGCATTACTGCCAGAGGATCAACAAATGTCATTTTAACACCTCAAATAAATATTACCAGTTTACAATTAAACGGGGGACTTTATATGTGAGCGTTGAGTTTTTGGGTGCCTTACAATATTCTGTGTTTTTCTGATAGAGATCCAACTGTACTTCTCTTTGTGGGTACAATTATGCGGCTTATAATCAAATGGGGAGAATACGAGTTGCGCACGGAGTATGGATAATAATTTAATTAACAATATTATAGACATATATGGAAGGAAGAAGTTCTGTTATTCCCGGGCTGCATAAATTACCAATTGCGGATAGACTGCGGTTGGTCGCAAAATTCTCTGATCTAACAGAATCGGAAATATCAGGTTTGAGTGGATTTGGATCGATACCAGAAAATGTCGCAGACGGCATGATAGAAAACGTGATCTCCGTCATGGAAATTCCTCTTGGAGTCGCTACAAATTTTCTAATCAATGGGAAGGAGTATCTTATCCCGATGGCCGTAGAGGAGGCTTCTGTGATCGCTGCCTGCTCCAATGCTGCAAAGATAAGCAGATCTACGGGTGGATTTACTGCCTATGCGTCAGAATCCATAATGGTCGGGCAGATACAAATCCTCGGACTGGACTCACTTGATGACGCCAGGATCAGAGTTTTGCAGGCAGAAAGTAAGATAGTGGACATGGCCAACACCAAAAGTAGGACTCTTAAGGAAAAAGGTGCCGGGGCCAGGACCATTGAGGTTTATCCATTCAACCAACCAGAGAAGATGCTTGTCGTCCACCTGATTGTTGACGTATCAGATGCGATGGGCGCAAACATCGTTAACAGCATGTGCGAACATGTTGCACCGTATCTGGAAGAAATAACAGGCGGCAGGGTTAATTTAAGGATACTCACAAACCTTACAGATAGAAGAATGGCTTATGCCTCAGCGGTTTTCAGGAAGGACCTGGTTGGAGGTGAAGAGATTGTTGAGAACATCATCAGTTCATACAATCTGGCGGTGATTGATCCATATCGTGCAGCAACCCACAACAAAGGCATAATGAACGGTATAGATGCGGTGCTGGTAGCAACCATGAATGACTGGAGAGCAATTGAAGCCGGTGCGCATGCATTTGCCTCGTTCGGGGGGTACAAACCATTAACAAGATACAGCAAACTTCCAAATGGGGATCTCAGCGTGAGCATTGCGATTCCCATGGCTGTAGGTACGGTTGGAGGATCGACCAATACGGTACCCAAGGCAAGGATAACCAGGAAAATCTTGAATGTAGTGGATGCCAGGGAATTCGCTTCAGTTCTGGCGTCTGTGGGCCTTGCACAGAACTTTGCAGCGGTTCGTGCATTGAGTGCTGAAGGGATTCAGTCTGGTCACATGAAACTGCACGCCAGGAATATTGCAATTTCGTCGGGCGCAACCTCCGGTGAAATGGAAAGGGTGGTTGATGAAATGCTGAAATCCAGAGACATATCTCCGTCAAGCGCCAGATCCATTCTGGATCGTTTGCGTAAAAATTCATAAATAGAGCTTAACAATGCGAAGGTGAACGAAATGGACGAAATCTCTACATTGCTTAAAAGCGCAGACGGGTTCCTTAACAAAGAGAAGTATATTGATGCAATACGGGAATATCTTAAGGCAACGGAGCTGGTAAAGGATAGTGACAAAGAACTTTTGGCAGAGATTTATTATAAGATTTCACAGGCATATTCGGCAATAGAGCCAAAAAACATAGAGAACTCAATGAAGTATGCCCAGATGTCTCTTGAGATTCACACTGAGAACCAGGATAAGGATCTCCAAATTGTAGACAGATTAAACATTTTTTACATCCTTCACGATGCAGGAAAGTCGAAGGAGTCTGAGGTCGAACTCGATAGGGCCCTGTCTACTGCAAAGGAGACGGGCGAAAACAGTCTGGTAAACATGGTCCTCCTTGCCAGGGCAGAATTTTTGAGTGGCCGCAAGAGCACTGAGGAGGAACTGCTGAGGATATATCGCGATGTGCTGGAAACCTCCGGGAAAGAAGGCGATTGGGAAAGCTATTTCGAGGCCAGGAGGGGGCTGATAGAAAACGTAAGGACTCATGGCGATCTGGATGACGCCCTCATGAGTGCACTTAAAGCCCTTGATGAGATAGATGAGATTTCCGGCAACATCAAGAACAAGAAGGAGAGAAAGGAATTCCGTACATCGCTTTCATATATGTATGACATGGCTTCCGATATTGCCATGGAAATGGAGAATGTGGATGAAGCGATTAAAATAGCCCAGCGGCTATCTGAGAAGGATTGATCAGGCTTTATTTTTCAAGTAAACTTCCTCGATCTCTCCAAGGAATGGCTTCAAATCAATTCCCTCATCTGACATAACTGCCATGAGCGCAAGGTCAAAATTGATGAGTTTTAGATTTGCGGTTACCTCCCTGCTTCTTGCAATTGCCTCCTTTTTTGTCATTTTTCCAGATGCGGATATTGCATCCAGCAATCTGTCCACCAGTGGTCTGTCCTTGGACGAGCTGAATAGTTCTTCCACGTTCACTGAAAAGTCAAGGGGCACAATGATGCCCGTCGTGCTGAAAGTAGGTGTGTAAAAGCCGTCCTTTTCTGAGAGAAGCCCTTCCTTTATGGATTCAGAGAGAAATTTTTCCACTGATTCAGGGTCGAGAAGCGTTCTCTTGAAAGACAGGAAAGTAACAAAATCCTGTCTGGTACAACGATCTGACCCCTTACGGTTAGAAAATGTAATTGCTATGAGCTTTCTTGACGTGTCCTTATCCATGCCAAGAGTATGTACTAATGCCCTAAATGTTTTTCATATCCATTAAGGTTTAATAGCGACCTGGTCGATCCATTCATTCATGCTTGACATTTTGCTTGAAAGGATGCTTGGATCCACTGTTAACGGAAGAATATATCATCCTGACGGGAAGAGTATCTTAGTTGCTCTCTGGAGCTATGCCAACGTTGAAAGTATTGAAGCTATCCCTGTCCTTAATTTCCTCTCAGAAATCGGGCCTGGCAACAAACTCTCAGTAGTGGGAGTGCATATTGCTGAATACGAGTTCCAGAAGTCCGGTGGGTCTGTTATTAAGGAAATTGAATCTCTCAGGATCAGTTTTCCGGTATATCAGGATAACACAAATGAAATATGGGGTTTGCTTAATGCGACCGGTTTGCCGGCATACTTTATCTTTGACTCATCTGGCACACTGGTTGCAGAGATGAGCTCCAATAATGATCTTTTTGAATATGCAATGAATTTCGCAGCCGGTGCAGGCGCTTATTTTCAGGAGAGTATGGTCGGACAGGTGAAAAGATCCCAGACATATCTGGGCAGTCTCAGGGGGAGGAAAATAGAAGAGATGGTAGACCAGACAGGCATCAGGAAAGGGAATAAAGGCAGTTTGAAAAGCATGATATTTGTGAAGGGAGGGTGGTTGCAGAACGCTGAATCCATAGTGGCAACGGGAGACGGCGATCAGATCATCCTCGAGTTCACGGGATCAGAGTTGTTTGTGGTGGTGAATTCCGGGTGGACTGAACTTGCAACATTTGAGAAAGGAGGTAATATATTAAGCCCCCACCCTCTAAGCAGCAATCTCATTTCAGTTTTCAGCCAGGAAATGGACACGATTTTGAAAATAAAAATAAGAGCAAAGAAAAATTTTGAAATTAATTCAATAATAAGCGGAAGCAGTTAGAAAATTTACTTGATGTTGGAAAGTTCGTCCTGTATCTTCTTATAGTCAGGCTCTTTTCCTGGATCCTCGCTGATCCATTCATATCTAACTTTTCCATCCTTGTCAAGAACAAAGATACTTCTCTTTGAGGCAGTGAGACCCTTTACCCCGACAAAATCCTCATGGATTCCGCCATACATCTTTGATACCAACCGGTTAGAATCGCTAAGCAGGTCAAAATTTAGGTTGTTTCTCTTATCGAATTCAGCCAGTGAAAAGGGAGAGTCAACACTTATTCCTACAACCTTTGCATTCAACTTCTTCAGGTTTGCCATAGAGTCCCTGAATGTACACATCTCCTTTGTGCATACCCCTGTAAATGCTCCAGGGAAAAACGCCAGAACGACTTTCTCACCATGATACTCTGACAGAGTTCTCAATTTCAGCTTGGAATCTGGCAATGTAAACTCAGGAGCCTTATCTCCCACTTTTAATATCATAACAACACCTCGTCACCATTCTTGTTTGATATTTAATCTTGCTTTATCGCGAATTTGTACAATTTCCAACAAATTTAGTACTAAGTAGCATTACTCCTGAGTATCGGGGTGCAGTGTAATTAAGGCGGTTGCTTTATTTTCCGGTGGAAAAGATTCTTTCCTTGCGATGGAGATTGCTATGGAATCAGGATACGAAATCGAATGCGCTTTGACAGTCAAGCCAGAGGAATTTTCACCTATGTATCATTACCCAAACGTTGAGAAATCCCCACTCCCTGCTAGCCTTCTTGGTCTGGAAGTAAAATTTTGCGGAGAGGATGAACTTGAGAGCATTGTACAGGTATACGCCGCAAATGGCGTAAAGGCCATGATTTCTGGAGCAATAGCATCTGATTACCAGAAAACCATGATCGAGAAAATGTGCACAGAACTTGGGCTGATTTCTGTTACGCCGCTCTGGCGCAAGGATCAGGAACTTGTCCTCAATGAACTTACCAGGAGAGGAATCCGTGCTATGCTAGTCTCAGTCTCTGCCGAAGGTCTGGATGAAAGGGATTTAGGCAGGACCATAGATGAGGAATATATCCTGCACCTTAAGCAGATATCCAGGAAAAGGAGAATAAACATAGCGGGGGAAGGCGGAGAATACGAGACTTTTGTGTATGCCATACCTGGAAAGCAGGCAATTGATTTAGGAAGAACTAGAATTATCTGGGAAGGTTCTCACGGGTACCTGATCATAGGTGCAGTGGAATAAAATACTCCATTATTCCAGAAAATGGTTGATAACACGCTAAATTTTTACTCTCTCCACTTCCAGAGCGTCCCATGTCGGGTACTCTTCCACTTCGTACATTTCATATTCAACGCTATTCTTGATATCCTCAAGCATCCATGGAGGAACTTCAAGCCTCTTCTTTATCGAATTCACATGTATGCTGGCAGGGTCCATTCCGATAGATATCAGCCGGTCGCGCATTTCCAGGACGTCTCCACCTTCCACTATTCCCCTGATGATAGTACCGTCCTTGGTGATGACATCTATATCGCGAGCAACATTCTTTGCCCTCCTTTTCAATCTGTTCTTCAATTGAACGCCATCTTTGAAAGCTGCCGAACAATAATGCACAGTGAAGTCAGGGAACTGCCTTACCATGTTTATTGCGAGGGATTGGCTTCCCGTTGCACCGGATTCATAATCGCTTTTTATCTGGTACCCCCGTCCAAGCAGATTTCCGTAGTTAGTTTCTGAGAATTCCAGCTCATTAAGGTTTATGAAATCCAGATCCATTTTCCTGGCAAATTCTATGAGATCCTGCGTATCCTTTGTTCTTCCCGGGAGGCTCGGCACTTCAATACCAACGCTCATTCCATTGTCCCTCGACCACTTGATCCGTTCCTTGAACACTGATCTGTCCATCATCGACCAGATCTCCTCTGGGGGGTGGAACCTGATTTCGTCCAGTCCAGCTTTTGCCACTGTTTCAATGGCCTTCTGCGTTCCGCTTATGGTATATAGGTGAATGTGGTGTTCACTGCCAAATTCCTCTTTAAGAATCTTGATGTATTCAGAAGTTCGCTGATAGTATTTTAGTGGATCGCCACCAGTTATCCCAGTGCCTGTGGCGCTTATCATCCTCGCCTCATAGATTGCATCTTTCATATTCTTGAGCGGCATCTCATCAGCATACATGACATCCTTCATTTTCTTGGGTTCCGATAGGGGGCAGTAAAAGCACTTTGCGTCACAAATCCCTGAAACAAACAGAACCATCTTGCCGCCCTTTGCGCAGAGCTGACACCCAAGTGGGAGCTTGCCCGAATAGGCAGAACCTCCGCTCATCCTTCTCATACGTTTCGTCATTTTATACCTGTATTTAACATTCGTGTGCGATCAGAAGCCGAAATATCCACTATCTAATGGGAAGGCAAATCTTCAATGTAAAATACTTCTATGACGAGTAATATAGGCTAATTACACTGATATGTAAGGTATATTGATTATATTCTAATATGTATTATTTTTTTATGGAAACTCCGGTCATTAATTTAAGCCAATCAGTTTCAGGGTTTAAGGGGGATTTGCATGAGAACCTAGGGAGATATATGGGGGCGCTTGGATCAATGCTTAAGTCAAGGCTGTTTACCCATTCACCGTTCTTCCTCGCCCATGCCATGACATTTGGTTGCAATTCCAGGTGTAAAAGCTGCACTTACTGGAAAAATACTCCGCGAATGAAGGAAGACCTTCCAACGGACGGAGTTTTCCAGCTCCTTGATGATGCATACTCCGCAGGAATGCGTGGATACTACATGTTCGGCGGTGAACCGCTCATAAGGAGAGATATAGGTAAGATAACTGATTACGCCAAGGAGAAGGGATTCATAACTGTGATGAACACCAATGGTTCATTCATGGAGAAAAAGGCTGAAGAATTGAGGAATCTTGACTTTGCATTCGTATCCCTGGATTACTACAACGATTTTGATGACGTTATCCGGGGCAGGCCCGGAACCTTCCAGGAAGTTATGAAAGGCATAAGCGCACTGAAGAGAATAGGAAAAACAAAGATTTCACTGGTCACCACCATAAGCACCCTGAACTGGGGGTCTATGCGCAAGATGGCCGAGCTTGCAAAATCTCTGGGGGTAGGTATATCATTCAACTCCATAGAACAGTCCCTGGACTTCGGCCAGACAGATGAGAGCACTACCCCTAATTTTCAAATCGGGCTGAGCGGAGAGCAGCTCCGGGAGTTTTACTTAACCCTCCTTGACCTGAAGCAGGAAGGCTTACCGCTTATGGAGACAGAACAGGTTCTGAAGGATTACGTTGACAGGAAACCCTGGACATGCCACTTTCCTAAAATGTTTGTCTACGTCACTCCGGATAAGCAGGTGTACAATTGCGACTATACCTATGCATATGATCTCAAGAAAGGATCGTTCAAGGATTTTTTTAACAGCAAACCCTTCAGGGATTACGTTCTCAAATCCGAATCCTGTAACAAATGTGTTAGAACCTGTGTCAGGGGTTATTCATACACATACAACATGTACCCTCGCCAGATAAGGGGACTGGCAGGGGAAGCAAGGAATCTGTTTAACAGGCCAGTCAGGGACTATGCATACCAATCGCCAAGCGCGGTCTCCGATGCCGAAGCGATGAGGCAAAACGCAGGTGTCCATTAATCTGGGGCTTCGTCCAGACGTTTCTGGATTCCCTCATTGATCTCCGGTGAATACGCGTCGAGATCTACCCTGCTCTTAAGTAACTGTATAAGTATTGATATGGCGAAATTTCTGTCCCGGCTGGTTGGCTCGAGCAGGGCATTGTTTTCCGGGATCTTCAGGCCTATTTTGCCAAGTCTTTCAATGTATTCCGGTCTCTTCACGGAATTTGTCTTCTTGTACTGGTTTGGAATGTCGACATTGCATCTTTCTATCTCCCTGAGAAAAATTGGTCTGTTAAAAAGCAGGTACAGCGTCTCCAGGACACGATCGGCCGCATTTTCCTGATCCATTTCCCTGCAGACAGATCCAACCTGATCGTATATGTCGAACTCCTTTTCCCTGTTTATGGAATATACTCTGGAAGGCCTGATTTCCCTGACGCTCAGTATTCCTGTCCTTACCATCGCCTCAAGGTATCCCGTGAGGAAAAGACGGTTTAGCTTTGTACCGGTTTCCATGAGTTTTTTGGCTATGGCGGAGATGGACATGCTCTCCGTGGAAAGAAGACTTATGATACTGTCCCATATAGCTGAATCTGTATCCTCACCTGACAAAGACTTCACTCTCCAGTGATTTTCTTATCTCCCTGGCAGACCTGACTGACCTGTCGCAGATAGCACCTGCAGCACCTATGAACAATTCCGGCTTCATGGCGTTACGCAATTCATCTGGTGCCAGGATTTTTGTCTTTCCGGGGATGGTCTCAGATAATTTCTTTCCGGTTGCCAGTGCCTCCATGGCTGATAACCTAACCAACTCATGTGCCTCCTGCCGTGGCATTCCTCTGGCGACAAGCAATTTTACTATGTTTTCCGACATTGCGAGCTCATTGGACAACGCAGTGGATCGCATCTTTTCAGAATTTACCGATAACTTTGTGAAGATGTTGGTTGTCTTTACAAGTATATAGTCAATTAGCACGCTGGAATAAGGTATTGTGAACCTCTCAAGCGCGCTATTGGTGAGGTCCCTTTCATGCCAGGTAACTGCGGCTTCGTATTCCGGATACACGAGCGATCTTATGAACCGAGCAAGGCTGCAGACGTTTTCTGATTCCACGGGATTCCTCTTGCTTGGCATTGAACTCGATCCCACCTGGTTCTTGCTGTCAAAATATTCCGAAACCTCGTCGATTTCAGTTCTCTGAAGGTTCCTGATCTCCGTTGTGAACTTTTCTAGAGAGGTGGCAATGTTCGAGATCAGCTGCAGATACTCTATATATCTGTCCCTGTCTACAACCTGCGTTGCTCCTTCTTCCGCACCAATCCCCAGGAATTCCATCACGGATTCCTGCACCTGTAGGGCTTTTTCTCCAAGCGCTGCCCCGGTGCCAACTGGCCCAAGAATCTTGCCCACGAGGACTCTCTTCCTGGTCTCTATCGCTCTCTCTATATGGCGACCAACCTCGTTCAAGTAGACAGACATCTTCAAACCAAAAGTTATTGGACTTGCCTGCTGACCATGGGTTCTCCCCACCATGACCGTGTCCCGGTGCCTGACCACCAGTTCCATTAAGGCGGATTGCAGTGCGATCAGGTCAGAAAGCAGATAGGAGTAGAAATCCTTGAGCTGCAACGCCGTTGCGGTATCCAGTATGTCATTGGACGTCACGCCATAGTGAACATAGGCCCCTCCCGTGCCACATTGCTCAGTCAGTGCACGTATCATAGCCATTACATCGTGTTTCGTTTCTTTCTCAATTTCATTAACCCTGCTGATCTTCACCCTGCCGCTGGAAACAGCGTCAGAGATATCCCTGTAGGCCTTTTCTGGAATGAGCCCGTTCTTCCATTCTCCATAGGCAAGTGCGCTTTCAACAAGGAGCATATAGCGCAATCTGGACTCATCTGTGAATATTGACTTTATTTCATTCCTTCCGTAACGGTATTCAATTGGAGAGACAGGCATGTATGATTATTGCTGTGTCAGCTTAAATATTTTTCATTGGGCAGAGCAAAGGGGTCGAGATTGAAAAAGGGAACGCTGGTTCAGCCAGCCTTAAATCCAGATGGAATCTGGCATATGTCTTTTAAGCCCGTGGAGTATGGAGATCCGCCAATGGCAACTCCGGCGGATGAAACGGGAAGCATCCTGCGTCAACTGGGTGGAGGATGTCACTTTCAAATACCTGGCTGCAACACATCGTTTTACTTTGAATCCAGCTCCAAAAGATTACATCCGCCAGCAGATTGCAGTCCTGCAAAGCCTGCATTGAACGTCCTAACAAGATTTACCGGTGCATGGGTTTGCAGTCATGCCGGCAAGCAAAACATTATAATCTTGCCAGCACATCATTTAGCCGATAAAAATGGAAATTGAAGATGTTGACGAGGTTTTTGATTCACAGCTATTCATGAAGGGGGTTTTCAATGACAGTGCAAGCGAGCTCAGCAGAAAATACGGACTTAGCCTTGTAGTTGTTCCATTTGCCACCCCGGAGAACAAGATAACTATAAAGGTCTTTATGCCAGAGCAGAGGATCCCAAAGGAGAACCATGATCAGGTCGTCGCTGCTCTGAAGGCCAGCGGAGCGGAGTTGAATAATGAAACGTGGGAAATTTCTGACGTCAAGAACCTTGACCTCCTCTCACAGTATGCCTCGCTTCTAAAGGAAGTGGAGAGCATAGTCTTTGACCCGGGTTTGATCGAAAATGGCGTTTACGTGCAGCCATTCAGATTTATAAGCTCACAGAGAAAAATGATTTCTGACATCCTGCTGTCAAAGGCAGACGCTGGCCATTCAAATATAGATCTTTATGCAGAATATCTCGGGAAGTCCAATGGTTTTCTCTCAATGCTCCGCGTGCTTCACCTGAAGCAGAGTGTATATGAAATCGTGGTGGAAGTCCAGCATGCAGAATCCATGGGAGGAATACTTGCCTACAGCGATCATTCAACAAACTGGAAACGCGAGTCTAAACTCCCACATGTTAACAATCTTGAGGATTATGTTTATGCAATTTACAGCGGGAGCAAGACACCTGAAATCATCACCGATACAACCTTCATAGGCACTGCGGAAAGCAAGTACATATCCACAATGAAAAATTACAAGATTTATCGTGCGTTCTTCGGCGACAAGCTGTCCAGTTACATCAGCCAACTTATGATAGACGAACACCTGTTCTACCTGAGAAGATGGTCCGAATGGTCCGCTGGAATACTTAACATCCATTTCTTCGCGGGAGAACTCTTTGTTATGCGCCTGACAAAAATAATGCGTGAGGTAAAAGAAAAATTCCCGAACATCGATTTTGCCGTCAAAGAGGTAAAAATGGTTTACAACCCATCATAAATCAGGTCGGATTATCTCGTCATCCAACCATTTTGCTTCCATATTGTAAGCAGTCCATAGATAGTTGTGGTGAGCATTACTGCCATCGCTATAGTTCCGTAGCCCAGGGTCTTAAGCCTCTCCTTATTGATCCGGAACGCAATAGCAAGTGTAAATACGGCGGTTGAAACGTAGTTAACCAGAGTCAGCAGTATCCGGAGGAAAAAGACGGCCCGAACATCAGTCATTCTTGACAGAAGCGCAGTAAGAGATGGTACGTATGTCAGATGATGAACGAGGAAGTGGTAATCTATATGAAAGAACAGGTATACCTGAACAGATCCTAATCCTAGGAATATTATTGGAAGCATGTAAGTGTACAAAAGGTCGAAGGTATAGAACTTCCCAGCTTTCTTCGCGGTTCCATTGAACAGTTCCCTGAAGAAATTGACCCAGTTTGACCTGGCCCACCTTATGTTCTGCCTGACAAGCTTTCCCACTGTTTTTGGTGCCGTTACCTCCACTGCTACGTCAAAATCCTTGATGGCCTTGTAGTCAGATCTTATTATGAAGCCGGTTAGCTGTCTGTCGTCCCCCAACTGGCTCTTTTTGCCGAAAACACGATGGTCAGTATACTCACGGGACAGGATGAAAGGCTTGACCAGGGAAGTCCTGTACATAACGCAGGCCCCATCCAGGAGCATTACGCTGCCGTGGGCGGAAAGGGACCTGAACAGCACCTCTCTCGATCGTTCTACAAATTCAGCACTGTAGGAAATCCAGTTATTATCCCTGCTGACTGATAGGTTAGCTCCAATTCCACCGACGTCAGGGTCAAATTTAGACAGCATACTGCTTACGGTATTTGCAGGTATGATAGTATCACTGTCCACTAGCAATACAAAATCGGTTGCTATTTCTCTCATGCCTTCCGAAACAGCTTTCCTTTTTCCACCATGTTTCTGGAGATAGATAAAAGTACCGCCATTTTCATCTGTGATCTTTCTGTAAGGGTCAAAGGAGGAGTCTCCGACTACCACAAATTTTATCCCCTGTTTCTTTACAGCAGATATGACTCTGGCAAAGATCTCAGGGTCTTCATTGTAGACTGGTATGAGGGCAGTTACCCTATCCGGGTTGACGGGATTTATTCCTATGGGCTGCCTGTAATTTATCGAATGATAACTATTAACAAGATAATATATAATGGAAATTACGGCGAGTCCGATAAATGCCATATTGACATAGAAAAGAATCACAACCAATCATCACTTTAGATTATAAATATTTTTATAGCAAAAAAGTGTGGGATTATATAATACTTTCACTGTGACGAGGAGAGCATTTCCCTCAGGACTTTCTTGTCAACCTTCCCTGTGCTGGTTTTCGCAAATTCCTTTACAAAAATATATTCATCGGGGATCCAGAACTTGGCTATCTTGCCGGACTCAACAAGCATCTCGAGGTGTCTGTTGATATCGCTTTCCTTAAGTTCAGGTTCAGAGGAAACGTACGCAACCGGTCTTTCTCCCCACTTGGGATGTGCCTTTCCAATTACCGCCACTTCCCTGACACCCTTGCACGTACTAATGGCATCCTCTATGATCAGGGTAGGTATGAATTCCCCCCCAGATTTCACGGCATCCTTCTCCCTGTCCACAACGCTGAGATATCCCCTATGGTCAAGAGTTCCGAGATCTCCAGTATGCATCCACCCGTCTTTCCAGAGTTTTTTGGTGTTCTCCTCATCCTTAACGTATCCATTGGTAAGCCAGGGTGCCTTGGCTACAATCTCCCCGATGGTCTTTCCATCCCTGGGCACGCTCTTTCCTGCCTTATCAATTACTTTCAGGTTTACCATGCCGATGGGAACTCCAGCCTTGAGCCTGTAATCAAATTGTTCCGCTTCCGGCAGCTTCTGAACCTCAGAGGTGAAGGTAGATATGGTAAGTATTGGGCAGGTCTCGGACATTCCATATCCTGTGGTTGTCTGAATGCCGAGCTGCCGGGCCTTCTCAGCCAACCCTCTCGGAAGTGCGGATCCCCCTATCACGACCCTAAGCTTCGCTCCCTCCAGGTAGTTCCTGGCTTCCGGGTGTGAAACCAGCATATAGAGTATGGTTGGCACCATCAAGGAGACCGTGACCCCCTGTGACTTTATTGTCTTCAGTATTTCCAGCACATCGTATTTTCCAGGAAGAACGTATTTCATGCCCTTCAGGAGTGCTATATATGGGACCCCCCACGAGTGGACATGAAACATTGGAACCAGAGGCATCATAACATCAGTGCTTCCAAGGTTAACCGGCTGGTTTGACAGTGAAGCAGCAGCGCCTAGCGTGTGAAGAATCAGCTGTCTTTGAGTGAATGATACGCCCTTGGGAAGGCCGGTTGTGCCCGACGTATAGAACGTAGTGGCTACGTTGTTTTCGTCTGCAGGCGGCAACTGCGCGTTATGCTTCCCGTTGACCAGATCATCATAATTGTATGCATTTGGAAGAATTGTCTTAAATGTCCCGGATTCAGAATAAATGACCCATTTTTCGACAAAATCGAAGGCTTCGGCAGCTCTTTCCAGTATTGGTAGGAACTCGTCGCGGACAAATACCACCTTGTCCTCTGCATGCTGCATTGTATAGAATATGAGTTCAGGTGTATACCTTATGTTCACCGTATGCAACGTTGCCCCGGACATTGGCACAGCGTAATATGCCTCCATAAACCTGTTTGTGTCCCAGTCTATGAACCCGATCCGGTCACCCTTCCTTACACCAAGATCCACCAGTGCCCTTGCCAGTGAGTTTACCCTTTCATAGAATTTTCTATATGTGTAATTCTCCTTGCCCTTGTACGAAATTATCTGATCCGGGCTATTGTCAGCAGCAGTCTCAAGCAGATTACCAATCGTCAGGCTAAATTCATTCCCATCCATTAGAACCAAAATTATAACGGTCGGAAATTGAAATACTTTTCCTATTTGTGGGATCAGGTCCCGATAATTCTTACTACGTAAGACTGAAACTGGATTGATGTGACAGATACCTTCTTTTCAAAGATGCCGATCGAACTGCTTCCAACAATCACCGTGAAATTCCCGTCCTTCCACGATGTTCCGGCGGGATGGGCATTGAAGGCTGAAGCGCTGCTGTTAAGTGAGCTATAAAGAGAATAATTCCACTGGGAAGCATATGGTGTTCGGATATAGTAATGGTAAGCGGACACGTTTATGCTGTCCACTACTGAAAGATTTCCGCCTATTAGGTACTGATGGCCAACGCTGTAGGAAAACGCGCTGTAATTCGATACAGCCATTGTAACTACCACCGACCCGACCTGCGAGAGCGTAACGGGATAACCGGCAACGGATATGGCCGAGGTTTTTAGGGCAGGCTTGCTTGTGTTATTGCTGATGAAGACAGGCATTGGTCCATATGAGGCTGATTGCCCCGGCAGACCGTAGCTTGTAACCAGGTCTCCGTCCTGAATCATGAAGGACTCTGGCGAAACAAAGTTTGTCAGTCCAAATTCCATCAGATATCCTTTCCCGGTAAGATTAACACTTACGTTTGCGCTTCTGGCTATATTCCCAGTTATTGTGTATCCGAGAGTCAGGTTGAAACTCAAGCTGAAATTGAAAACCGAGGAAGTAGGATCAGAAGAGATCTGGGTTGATGCAGAAGGCTGAAATGGGGGAACTCCCGCTATTCCAAGGGGGATATCCTGAACTATGGTGCTTCCATTCTGTACCGTATCACTGGACAACTTTGATGTGAGTTCAGAAAAAGCCGTTAAAGCTGAATTCTGGTAAGCTTGTTCATTTGCGGTTCCGGTGGTGGGAACATACCAGGCGACAAAAGCAGTAAATACACTGACGACAATAGCAAAAACAAGTATAGTGCCAATTATCTCCGCCACTGCCCTGTCTTCTCTCGTATTTCGCATTATGCCGGTGAATCGCTTCATGTTACGTGATTATGCAAATGCACGGGGTCGATAAACTTTTGTCTCCTCAACATGAAAATGAAAAATTAATAGAGTAAGAAAGCTTAACTTGATCCGTGGTTCGTTCTCAGGATACATACTCCGAAATCAACAATGATGAATCCGATACCTCGCTTACATCGGACGAAGAGCTGATGCAGATCATCGAAAAGAGGAGCCCCAAGATCAAGATATTTGGGACCGGTGGAGCAGGTTCAAACACGATTACCAGGCTTGCCCGCGAAAGAATTCCGGGTGTTGAACTCATTGCATGCAATACCGACGCACAGCACCTGCTGCGTACCAAGGCAAATGGAAAAGTTCTTCTTGGTGAGAACCTTACGCGGGGACTTGGGAGCGGAGCTAACCCACTCGTAGGAGAGGAAGCTTCCAAGGAGTCGGAGGGGGAAATTATCCGTCGTCTCAAGGGTTCTGACCTGGTGTTTATAACCGCTGGAATGGGAGGTGGGACGGGAACCGGTTCTGCGCCTCACATTGCAAAGATCGCCAAGAGCCTCGGAGCTGTCTCAATATCCATAGTGACGCTTCCTTTCCGGTCCGAGGGGAGCGGCAGAATGCAGAATGCCAGGTGGGGTCTCAGAAAGGTTATCAATTATTCTGACACCACCATAGTTATTCCCAATGACAAGCTTCTCGAGCTTGTACCAAAGCTCTCTCTTCAGAAAGCATTCAGGTACGCGGACGAGATAATTGTGCGTGCCATAAAAGGCATTGCGGAATTGATCACAAAGCCCGGTCTCATCAACCTGGATTTCAATGACCTTAAGTCCATCCTGAAGAATTCTGGAATGGCTATGATAGGCATCGGGATTGGAAACGGCGATCCCGGTGTGAGAGTGAGGAGTGCCATCCAGAACGCACTTGATTTTCCATTCATAAAGGCAGACCTTTCCACAGCCTCTGGGGTGATAATAAACATAACCGGAGGAAAGGACCTGCAGATACAGGAGGCAAGCATAGCATCAGAGATGATCAAGGCAGTTTCAAATAAGTCGACAAAGATCATCCTCGGCATAAATATAGATCCTTCGCTTGAATCAAAGGTGCAGGTTATGCTTGTTGTTACTGGAGTGTCTTCTGAGGTTATAAACGAGTTACTTGGCGGAAGCGGAAAAGAAGGGGACAGCGGTATAGATATTGTCAGGTAGCTTCATAGAAGGAAGAATCATTCAAGCAGTTGTTTGTTATGGCTTCATTGAAAAAACTTTTTTAACCGAGCTTTGAATACGAGTATGCAGATGTATAATTTTTCAATTCTACTATTTTACAAGAGGGGCAGAAGTTATGGATTATGGTAATGTGGAACTCAAGAAAATCGCGAACAAGATAAGGCACGATATCATTGAAATGGTTTATGGTGCCAACAGCGGCCATCCGGGAGGATCGCTGAGCATAACTGATATACTGACTGTACTGTATTTCAAGGAGATGAACATTGACCCGGAAGAACCGGATGATCCTGGAAGAGACAGGCTGGTCATGAGCAAGGGGCACGCTTCCCCCGGGCTTTACGCAACGCTTGCGGAACGCGGATTTTTTCCGACTTCACTCCTTTCAGGCTTCCGAAAACTCAGTTCCAAGCTGGAAGGGCACGTCCATCGTGGTGTTCCCGGTGTGGAGACCTCAACCGGATCACTGGGTCAGGGTCTCGGCATCGGTGTTGGTATGGCTCTTGCCGGCAAGCTGGACCATAGAGATTACCGTGTCTATGTTATCCTCGGGGATGGCGAGATCGAAGAGGGAAATGTATGGGAATCGATGATGGCAGGATCAAAGTATAAACTCAGCCATCTCATAGCTATACTGGACAAGAACCGGGTTCAACTGGACGGGTTTACTGACGACATCATGCCCATGGGGAACATAAGGGCAAAGGCTGAAAGCTTCGGATGGAACGTGATAGAGATTAACGGTCATAATTACGATGAGATAGTTTCTGCAATCGAAAGTGCAAAAGCGTATGCCGGGGGCCCGACATTCATCATCGCCAACACGGTGAAGGGAAAGGGAGTCAGCTACATGGAGAACACTGCGAAATACCACGGTTCACCACCAGCTTCCAGGGAAGAATATGAGAAGGCCATTTCTGAACTTGATATGGAGTTGATCCAATGACAGCCGAAAGCCTTAGGGATGCTTACGGTAACACTCTTGTGGACCTAGGGAAAGCCCACAACGATCTTGTTGTTTTGGATGCCGATCTCTCGTCTTCCACCAGGACATCTGTATTCGGAAAAGCATTTCCTGAAAGATTCTTCAACATGGGAATTTCGGAGCAGTCAATGGTCACGACTGCAGCTGGCCTTGCCCTATCGGGTAAAAAAGTATTTGCATCGACATTTGCCGTTTTCCTCACTCGTACCTACGAGCAGCTTAGGCAGTCAATATGCTATAACAACCTGGACGTCAAGTTCGTTGTTACGCATGCCGGGCTGACTGTTGGGGAAGATGGTGCCACTCACCAGATAGTGGAGGATGTGGGTATAATGTCGGGTCTCCCCAACATGCATGTCGTCGTGCCTGGGGATTCCATAGAAACAGCAAGCGTAATGCATTACCTGTATGAGAAGACAAAGACGCCGTTTTATGTTCGGCTCTCAAGGGAGAAATTTGAGGTTGTCAATGATCGGGGCTATGAATTCAGGCTCGGGAAAGGGGTTACATTGAAGGATGGAAGCGACATAACCATTCTTGCCTATGGCGCGATGATAAACTTTTCTTTGAAGGCCGCCGACATACTCAAGGCAAAGGGCATAGATGCACGTGTGATAAACATGTCCTCAATAAAGCCCATAGACAGGGACATGGTAATCAAGGCAGCCAGGGAGACCGGGAGGGTGGTGACAGCGGAAGAGCATTCCATATACAATGGACTTGGAAGCAGGGTGGCCGAAATAATATCCGAAGGTTATCCGGTTCCGCTAAGGCGCGTTGGCATGAAGGACAACTTCGGGAAATCAGGAAAGGCATGGGAGCTGTTCGATTACTTTCATATGACAGCAGACGATATAGCGAAAGCTTCTGAAGAATGCTTCAGGGTGGAGAAATATGAAAATATTCCTTGATACTGCAAATGTAGAAGAGATAAAACAAGCAATCGGCTACGGTCTTCTGGACGGCGTTACTACAAACCCTTCTCTTGTTGCAAAAAGCGCAACGAAGGAAAGGGGATTCGTGGACATAGTGAAGGAGATACTCCGGATAACTCCGGGCCCAGTAAGCATTGAGGTTGTTGCTACGGATTTCGAGAATATGGTAAAACAGGGCATGAAAATCGCCGCTCTTGGAGACAATGCTGTGGTGAAAATTCCCATGACTCTTGACGGACTCCGGGCAATTAACGCTCTCAGTGAAAAGCAGATAAAGGTTAACTGCACACTGATTTTCAACCCGATTCAGGCACTCCTGGCCGCAAAGAGTGGCGCAGAATATGTTTCACCGTTTGTCGGAAGGTTGGATGACATTGGCGAGGACGGGATGGCTATCATCCAGCAGATAAAGGCAATTTTTGTGAACTATGACATTTCAACGAAGATCCTGGTCGCATCCATAAGGAACCCGGTTCATGTCTTGCGTTCCGCTGTTCTTGGTGCTGATGTTGTGACTCTTCCAATGGACGTTCTGCAAAAACTCCCTTCACATCCAAAGACGGACGAGGGATTGAAAAGATTTCTTGACGATTGGAAAAAAGTGTCCCCTGACGGGGAATTCCCACTTTAAAAAAAAATAAGGTGGTTTAAATTATTTATTCCCTTTTTCTCCTCAGGATTGCTACTGCCCCGATTGCGGCTATTACTGCTGCCACACCGCCTATGGCAATGTACTCGTAGTCAGTCTGGGTCAGGGTGCCAGATGGTTGAATGGCAGTTGAACTGATAACCAATGTGTGATTGGAGAAGTGCGGTATATGTACGATAACCAGCACGCCCGAGTTCTCCTGGATCACTGCATAGGAAGCGCTGACGTCACTTGTTGAGTTCACGACTCCATTGTATGAGGAAAGGCTCACCCTTGCACCATCGAGGTAGACGTATACTGTTCCATTTACCGCGTTTTTAAGTATGCTGTTAGATATGAAGACTGCAACGTTGGTGCCCTGGTGATCGTGTGAACCTAGGTTGAAGGAGACCTTGCCTGCATTGACTGATGATATTGAGAAGTTGACTGAGGCGTTGAGGTTCATTGTCAGGTTGGAAATCGTCGAGTTAACGAAGTTTATCGATATCTGTCCTGCCAGTTTGCCGTGTGCCATGGCATACTGAAGCCGGTTCTGGATCGTGCTGTTAAGATCCTGAAGTCCAGGTGGAGCAAGGAAAGAAACCTTTGCAGTAGAATTGTGCGGAGATGATATGGTCAGCAAGCCATTGTCTATTGTTACATTTGCGTTGTTAACCATGAGGAATCCCAGGAATCCATCTCCCGATATTGCAACTGTGTTGTGGCCGGCTCCAAATTCATGGTCAAATTCGAAGGTTGTGTTCGCGTCATAGCTGAGGTTTGATCCCATCATTGATAGGTTGTATTGAGTGTCCTTACCCGGGGTAGTGAAGTTTGTTGCACTGAGGCCTTTTCCAAGCATGAAGTTCATTGTACCGTTGTATACCAGGAAGCTTGACTGAAGGGTTGGGTTATTGTGAATAGAATACAGCTTTGATCCGTTGCTGTAGACAAACATCCCGCCGACCGTGATCACTGAGGAGTGGAAAACCGGAAGGTCGCTCTGTGCAAGCAGTGTTCCATTTCCACTGACGTTTATGTTGCTGAATACTTCCCTGTTCGCAAGTAAGGAGGTGAAGTCAGTAATGTTTCCGTTGGTGCTGTTGAACACGAAGCTCAAAAAGCTCCCAGTGACACTTCCGCTGGTTGCGTTATAGGTGAATTTATCTTCGTGGTGCTCAAGGGAATATTTCTCAAGCAAAGACTCTGCATTTCCCCTTGAGATGAACCCGGCGACAAGCGGATTGACTCCGGTCATAATATTGCTGTCATTACTGTAGAATGTAAGCTGAGTGGCCGACGTTTTTATCGGATTGCCATTGGAGATCAGGTACCCGGTGAGATTCGGTGTATCAAGCAGGTATAACACCCAGTTGCTGGTAGTGACGCCATACGGGTTGTCTCCCAGGTCAAGGTTTTCAACACCTTGTCCAGTTAATGAGGCATTGACAGCGAGATTGAAAGATATAGTTACGTTGTTCTTTCCAGCAGAGAATTGATCATGATGGTCAGTTGCCAGCAGGAATGACTTTGACTCCATTCCGTTGAAAATTGTCATCGTCTTGGTAGATGATGTACCAGTGCTGGATGATGATACATGGTATCCCGTCGCGTTAACGCCCCAAGCAAGGACAGTGGTGCCGTATGCCACATTTGTCAGATTTCCATTCTGCTGCGGGGTATATGTAAAAATGTTCCCGGACACATTGTCACTTCCATTTGAATCTGCAAGTGCAATGGATGCGGTTCCCAGCATAAGCATGGAAATCACTATGCCTATTGTTAGCTGTTTTAGCATGAGGGATTATCAAAGACGCGAGATATCTGGTTATTGGTACAATATTGTACCAGTAGATCGGTCAGTAGACCCTTACGGTTTCAAGATTTTTAAGCGCTATTCCCTCAATTCCATACTTGTTGCGAATAAGTTTGGCGAACTCGTAGCATTTCTCCCCATCCCCATGATTAACCAGGATTCTATGCGGTTTGGGTTGCATGGTTGCTATGTATGCCAGCAGCTGTTTTTTGTCTGAATGCCCTGAAAAACCTTCTGCAACTTCAATTGACATCTTTATCTGGAACTTTGTGAGCTTTCCACCATCGGACAGGGTGAGTTCCTTTGCTCCTCTTTGGATTCTTCTGCCAAGTGTCCCATCAGCCTGGTATCCAACAAATACAAGCGTATGCTTCGGACTTTCGCACCATGACTTGAAGTACTCCATTACAGGCCCGCCATTCATCATTCCGGACGTGGCAAGAACTATCTGGTTATCCACAGAATCACATATGTTCTGCCTCTGCTCCCTGGTCTCCACTTTTTTGAATATGGGGCTAAGGAAAGGGTTCTCGCCCTTTATCATGATACTCTCCCTCAAGCCCTTGTTCAAGAATTCCGGATAGGCGGCATGGATTGCAGTAGCTTCCATAATCATACCATCCACATACACGGGAACGTTTTTGATCATTCCCTCCCGCATTGCCTGCTCAAGGACAAGCATGACCTCCTGGCTTCTTCCCACAGCAAAGACCGGTATCACTACCGACCCCCCTCTTTCAAAGGTTCGATTCACTATATCTATTAGTGTGTTTGAAGCATCCGTTCTTGTATAAAAATAATCATCCCTCCCGGCATATGTTGATTCTGTCATGAAGGTTTCAACCCTGGGGAACTTGTTGTTTGCAGGATTGAAAAGCCACGATTTTTCGAATTTCACATCGCCGCTCAGAACTATGTTGTAAAGACCGTCCCCAATATGCAGGTGAACGGAGGATGACCCAAGGATATGACCGGCATTATACAGGGTGAGCCTCATGTCCCTTGTTATGTCCGTGGTTTCATTGTATCTCAGAACAACAGTCCTTTTGAGCATCTCCCTTATATGTTTTGATTCGTATGGAGCCTTGTGTCCCTCCGCATGGGCAACCTTTATGTAATCATTCTGAAGTAGTGCAGACAAGTCCCTGGTGGGTTGCGTCATGTAGACAGGCCCGTCATATCCATACTTGAAGAGTATGGGAAGCAGTCCGGAATGATCAAGGTGTGCGTGCGTCAGCACAACCGCGTCTATGGACGAAAATGGCTGCACTTCAGGGAGATAAAGATATGGTGCGCCTTCCCATGGCTGTTCGTCTATGTCATTGGAATTGAGCATTCCGACATCAACAAGCACCTTTGAGTTGTTGGTGCTTATCAGGGTTGAGCTGCGTCCAACTTCCCTGTGCCCGCCGAGGGCAGTGATCCTGATCCAGGTCTCACCTGGCATCGGGGGAATGTTCAGTTTCTCACCGAGCTTGTGAAGGAACTCTTTTCTTTCCTGCTTCACATCACGCAGGAATTCACGCATCTCCTTTACAGTCCGGGAATTTATTGGTGGTGCCCTGACAACCCTTGGTGACCATTTAGTCGCTGATTTGATCTGAACAATAAGATCAGAATTTCTGGATGTGATTATCGATGGTTCGTCAGCTTCAAGTACCACCTCACCAGTATCTGGTTCAAAATACACGTCCTGAAGTCCAGCTTTCTCCGGAACTATGCTTTTTATCTGATCCTCAGCTTCCTTTTCAGGCATCATTATTGAGGGGTCCGGCCTGATGGCGATTCTCCTCCTCATCTCCTGGGCGATCTGTTTTGCAAGGTCCTCCCTTTTTGAGAAGAGGTTTTCGTCCTTTGTATACACAACTATGGTTGGCCCTTCGTAATCAACCTCCGTAATCTGGTTATTCGGGTACAACTTGTCAAATATCTGTCTCGCTTCTGACAGGTAATCTCTAAAAGACATTACTACTGACTCTCCATTAAACTAGTACAAATCGAATTTATAGTGTAGGATAAAATAAATAATTATTGAGGGATTTTAAGTTTTTTAATTCTTTCGGCTACTTCTTCTTCTGTTAAGTCGACGTAACCATTCTTGCTATCGATTACAGCTATATCAATCTTGCCACCGGAGGCAGAGTCTCTCTGTTTTGCAGCAGATATAGCCCTTATTACAAGATCAATTCCATCGTCAACCTTGAGGTCCCTGCTGTAACCAGTCTCAAGTACACCATACACAAAGGGGGAACCCGAGCCAGTGCTGGCATATACGTCTTCGACAGACCCGCCTGCAGCATCTACAGAGAATATGTGTGGAGACTTATCCATGCCGCCAATGAGTATCTGTACCATATATGGATAGTATTTTGACTGATTGAGTATGTTGGACAGCAGTGTTGCAACAGCTTCAATTGGCATGTTGAATTTCCTCTGGAGCCTGTAGATTTCAAGCTCAGCTTTCATGTATCTTACAAGCACCTGGGCGTCTCCCACCAGACCGGCGATTGTCATCCCTGCATAGGTGTCAATCTGATGGAGTTTCTTTCCATCCTTGTGCATGATGAAATGATCCATGGTTACTCTCCTCTCAGTACCCATAATAACAGTGTCTTTCAGGGTTATACCGACCGTAGTCGTTCCAGTTTGTAAAGTTTGATCCATTTTTTCACGTCCAGAAAAGAACGAGAGTTGATTTAACAATCCTATTAAATATTTTCTAATCCGCTTACGCTTCAAAGGACCTAACATCCCGGTCAAATTTTGACGAGAAGTCTTCATATGTTTTACTCATATTGTTATGGGACTGCATCAATGATATTTTATATCAAATTGAAATAAAGAAATGCACATTGGGGAGCTCGAAAGGGCTGAGAGGGTATGGAAAGCCGACCCATTGAACCTGATCCGGGTAATGCCGGCGGAGGAAGCTGAACATGAACGATGAACAAATTCTTGAACAAGTAAAATCAAATCCCGGTAAATCTGGAACCTACCATAGAGTGTCTGGACAATCTCTTTTCATTTCAACGTCGTTTGGTTTCTTCATATGGGGAATTGTTGCAGACCTTGGGCCATCATCACTTTCCTGGCCCTTTCTGGCAAATATATCCTTTCGGCTAGAACTCCTGCTTCTCATCTGCGCTCCACTCGGAACGCTGCTTGGAAACGTTTTTATAGGGGTGCTAGCAGACCACATAGGGCGAAAAAAGACATTCATCATAACAATGATGTCCTACGCTGCGGGAATACTTGTAGTCTCTATCTCAATCAATTATTTTCTGTTCATTGCCGGCCTCTTTCTTGCAGGTTTGGGTGTTGGAGGCGAAGAGGCACCGTCGCTCTCTCTCATAGCCGAGGATACAACAGTCAAGGAGAGGTCAAGAAACCTAACACTCGCTCCTAATTTTAACAACGCTGGCAGCGCATTCACAGCCGCTCTTCTTATGGTTTCTCCGCTGATAGGCATTTTCGAGGATAGAATTTTCCTTCTTATTTCTGCATTTGCAGTGATATTATACCTTGTCTATGCGAGATTCAGAATGCCGGAATCATTCAGGTGGCTTAACATAAAGGGGAGAAGGGAAGAAGCGACGATCATATCCACCGATCTCGGGATACAGGGAACTGAGATGCGCATCAGGGAACCAAACAGAAAATTCAGTTTTGCCATCCTCGTTGCCATGGGCGTATCACAATACCTGACTTTCGGCCTTATGGCCTTTATTATCGAACCACTTGAGTTTGGCAACGCGGACTATCTTCCCATCAGTCTGGTAGCTCTAATCGGTGCGACAATAGCGGGATTCATTGCAGTTCCACTGATCGCTAAGGGCAGGAAAAATTACACGCTATTCGCTTACGGAGGAGGATTCCTGACAATGTTGTCTATCCTGTTGCTTTCAGGTGCGCTCGAAAACTTCCTCATATTTATGCCTCTGCTGTTTGTCAATATGTTCTTCAGCGAATTCGCATGGGCATCGAGGACAAACCTGGAACCCGAATTATTCGCGACGCAACACCGATCCACCATGATTGGGTTAATTCGGGTATTTCCAATGGTTGCGTACATATTCTCAATTTTCCTGACTGGTGGATTTGGCCTTGAGTACACATTGGCTTACAATCTTGGACTTTGGGGTCTGGGTCTTGTTGCAGCCATTATCTGGTTTGCCCGTGGTACTGAGACCAGGAACATCAGTACGGATTTCCTCCTTGAAAGGACCTCAAAGGGGGACCATTTGGAATAATGTCTTAAACCACTATGAAGCATGCCCGTTCAGTGATTAAAAAATATGTGGTAAAAAATTCTGAGGACATCTTCCGTGTCACCCTCGCAATATTCCACGAACTTTGATCTGTCCCGCAGCCAGAGGTGCTTTATCGCCTGCCCTACAGTCATTCCGTCGAGGATCACATTCTCTTTCTTTCTCCTGAGTTCCAGGCCAGAGTATCTTGGGTGGGCAACTACATCCCGAAGCTTTCTTATCCTGTAATCTTCGACCGCCTCCAGGTCTTCTGCAATAACATACATCATGTCAGTAACTATGGCAGTTCCAGAGTAATACTTAAAGTTCCAAAGCTGATCAGAATAAGATAGCTTCCGCAGCTTTGACTGAATCAGCGGGATGTCATAACCGCTGTGGTTGTAGCCTATTATGACATTTGGCTGGTAATCTCCTAGGAATTTGTCCATATTCCTGAGAATCTTTAGCTCTGACAATTCGGAGTCGTCATCGGCAACGAAAACCTTTGTCTTTATTGGGGCGGAGCCGTAACTCAGGGAAACAGCGATAATTCTCTCGCCATTCAGGAAATCGTCTTTCTTCTCTATCAGCGTTTCCAAATCAAGGGAAATCACCCTGGGGGTTTCAAGGGAATGAAAAACCCGCCTCAGGAAAGAGATTGAATCAGGAGGATCCATATAATCGAAAACTCACCAGTATTAAACAATTTTCGGTTAAGGGAAGTTCTCTGTGTACTTTCATGAAATGCCTGAAAAATAGTTATGTTTATGTAGAAGAACAAATATACCTGCCTATGCAGGTCTCGGGTACCAGTGAATTATCTCTGTTGCAGCCCTTGGAAAGCGATATTGAATCCAGCAGGCAGATCAGGCAAAAATCTGCCGACTCCAGGTTGAGGAAGATGAAGGAAGAATTGGAAAAAGCAAAAAATGAATCAAAGAAATACAGAGACATGTTCATCAGGGAGCGTGCAGATGCAGAAAATCTTGTGAAGGCGAAGGATCGCGAGATCGCTTCCATAAGAAAGAGCGCAAACAGCTCTCTGATGAAGAACTTTCTTCAGGTTCTGGATTCCCTGGATTCTGCGATCCAATCCTCTGAGGAGAATCGGGGGGTTATTCCAATAAGGGACCAGGCGCTCAGCATTCTTGCTACATCTGGGCTCGAACCCATAAAAGCCGTGGGTGAAACTTTTAACCCTTACTTGCATGAGGTGATCGCAACGACCACCGATGGAGAAGAAGGCAAGGTTGTTGTGGAAGTACAGAAAGGCTATAAATTAAATGGCGATGTCCTTCGCTACGCAAAAGTGATAGTATCAAAGAGGTAATAAGATGTCAAAAATAATAGGTATTGATCTGGGAACTAGCAATTCAGCTGCAGCAGTGGTTATTTCTGGGAAATCTACAATCATCCCCAGTGCTGAAGGTGTGTCAATAGGGGGGAAGTCCTTTCCAAGCTATGTCGCCTTCACGAAGGAAGGTGATCTTCTTGTCGGGGAACCCGCAAAGAGGCAGGCACTCCTCAATCCGGAAGGAACAGTATATGCCGCAAAGAGAAAAATGGGGTCGGATTTCAAGTTCAAGGTATATGGCAAGGAGTATACGCCGCAACAGATTTCGGCGTTCATCCTGCAGAAGATAAAGCGCGACGCAGAGGCGTTTCTGGGAGAAACGGTTAGCGAAGCGGTTATTACTGTGCCAGCTTACTTTGACGATAATCAGAGGCAAGCGACAAAGGATGCAGGATCTATTGCAGGACTGAATGTCAAGAGAATTATAAATGAGCCCACGGCAGCTTCACTGGCATACGGGATTGACAAGCAGGGCAAGTCAGAAAAGATCCTGGTCTTTGATCTGGGCGGCGGTACGCTTGACGTCACCATAATGGATTTCGGGGACGGAGTTTTTGAGGTTGTTTCAACATCCGGCGACACCAAACTGGGAGGAACGGACATGGATGAAGCCATAATCAATTTCCTTGCAGATGACTTCAAGTCCAAGGAGGGAATTGACCTCCGCACCGATAAGTCTGCCTACATCAGGCTGAAGGACGCAGCAGAGAAGGCAAAAATTGAACTTTCCAATACTCTGACCACAGAAATCAATCTCCCGTATATAACTGCCAACCAGACTGGCCCTAAACACCTCCAGTACACACTCTCGCGGTCCAAGTTTGAAGAACTGATCGCACCAATTGTCAAGAGAGCCGAAAAGCCGCTGGAAAACGCAATCTCGTCTGCAAAACTATCTAAAAATGATCTCACAAAGATCATACTTGTCGGCGGGCCTACCCGAATACCGTATGTAAGAAAATTCATAGAAGATTATTTCGGAAGAAAGGAAGAGGGTGGTGTTGATCCCATGGAATGTGTTGCAATAGGTGCAGCACTACAGGGGGCGGTGCTGTCAGGTGATATTAAGGATATCGTGCTCCTGGACGTTACCCCCCTGACCCTTGGGATAGAGACGCTTGGCGGTGTGGTGACGGCGCTTATACCTGCCAATACCACAATTCCTGCAAAGAAATCACAGGTCTTCACCACTGCTGCTGACATGCAGACTGCAGTAACCATACATGTCGTCCAGGGTGAGAGACCAATGGCGGCTGACAACGTATCTCTAGGTATGTTTAATCTCACGGGAATTCCACCAGCCCCAAGAGGAATTCCACAGATTGAGGTCACATTTGACATAGACGCCAATGGTATAATCAACGTAGCCGCACACGATAAGGGTTCCGGGAAAAGACAGAGCATTTCCATTTCTGCCACAAACAAGCTCTCGAAGGAAGAGATTGAGAAGATGAAGAAGCAGGCGGAGGAATTTGCAGAACAGGATAAAAAGAAGATGGAGGAAATAGAAGCAATAAATGCTGCCGAAACCCTTGTCTATACAGTGGAAAAGACAATAAATGACAACAAGGAAAAACTGGATAGCAATGAGGTAAAGGAAGTCCAGGATCTGCTCTCCGAAACAAAGAAAGCTATTTCAGACAAAGATATGGAAAAAATAAAGGAGACGTCTGAAAAACTTACGAAGAAGATTCAGGAAGTCGGGTCAAAGCTTTACCAGCAGCAGGCATCGCAGGAGAATCAGTCACAAGAAGGACCATCTCAGCAGGACGCTGGGCATCAGGCACCTGAGGAAGAACCCAAGCAGGAAAACATCTACGACGAGGACGAGAAAAAGCAGTAGGCTTTCAGTGAGCATAGATGGCTAAGGATTATTATCAGATTCTCGGTGTGGACAAGAATGCCAGCCAGGATGACATAAAAAAGGCTTTCAGGACCCTGGCCAGGAAATACCACCCTGATATGAATCCTGACAACAAGAAAGCAGCCGAGGAAAAGTTCAAGGAGATAGGAGAAGCCTACGAGGTCCTTTCAGATGAGAACAAGAGGAGGATGTACGACCAGACCGGAAGCGCGGATTTCGGCCAGGGATCTTCCAATTTCACATGGGAGAATTTCAGTCATTTCAATGATTTTGAGGACATATTCAGCAGGATATTCGGCGGAAATTTTGGATCGAGCCAGGGATTTGGCGGTTTCGGAAGACAGGAACCGGAGCTTGACCTTGCACTCAGGATGACTGTAAGCATGGAGGAAGCTTACCACGGCGCCAGGAAGGAAGTAAAATACAAGAGGAACGCTCCGTGTGAAACGTGCAACGGGACCGGAGCAAAAAATGGACGGCTGGTCACCTGCCCGACCTGTGGGGGTTCTGGACAGCAGAGGGTAGTACAGGGACAGGGATTTTTCAAGATGGTTTCTGTCACCACATGCAGAACATGTAACGGCAGGGGAAAGGTACCGGAGGAGCCATGCCCGGTATGCAAGGGATCAGGAACTGTCGTCATAAATGAAAACCTGACTGTAAACGTTCCGGCTGGTGCCAGGGACGGGCTCAGGATAAGATTCAAGGGGAAGGGACAGTCCCAGAACGGCTATGTTGGCGACCTTTACATAGTGCTTTCTGTGCGTCCTGAAAATGGCATAACAAGGAAGGAGGACGATCTTTACGTTTCCCGGGATATAAGTTTTCCAGAGGCAGCACTGGGAACAGAAATTGAAATAGAAATATACGGCGATAAGCACGCCCTGCAGATACCACCGGGAACACAGCCGGGCGAAATACTGCGGATCAGGAACGCTGGCATGCCGCATATGAGCAATAAAGGATCCGGGGATCTCTATGTGCAGGTAAAAGTAGTTGTTCCAAAACACCTGAATTCTAAACAGAGGGAACTGATAACCCAGTTAATAGACGAGTCAGACAAAAAAAGATTCTGGGGGCACTAAAATATAGATTGAAGTAAATTATACGGTAACTGTACCTTCCTCTATCTCGCGCTGAAGCTTCATTCTGTTTTTTACCACAGTTCGTGTGGCATATCCTGCAATTTCATTAAGATTATTCTTTGACACGCTGGTAAGGGCGGTTTTGAGTATTTGCTTGTTCTTGGTAAAATCCTCTGTGAAGACATCCTTATTGTTCTCTACAATTTCCTTTGCAACGCGTTTGACATTTGAAGATCTGATACTTCCCATATTAAGCCCAACCCTATTTCTAATGGCTATAAAAAGATATCAACGTTCTACGGGCGGAGTAATCAGCACTGGTATGGTACTCAACTTGACTATCTCAGAACTTACTGACCCAAGTATGGCTTTGCTCAACCCGGAGAGTTTTCTTGTACCGGTGATAATAAGATCTGCTCCACGCTCCTTCGCTGTTCTCATGATTGCCTTAGGGACAGTCTCACCCTTTGAGTCGACATTAACGAAGGTCAGGTTGGAGCTTGTATCGCCAGCTATTTTTTTCGCAGATTCTATTATGCTGTCCGAGGTCTCTTCCTGTCTCTGGTAGACGCTTGCGGGAATGTATGTGTCGAAAGTTGGTGTAACGCCAATAAGGGAGGGGCTAACATAGACAATAATGAACTCGTCTATGACACCCTTGAATTTCATGGAAAACTTCAGTGCCTCTTTCGCAGCATCTGAATCATCAAAAGCTATGATTGCCTTCATCGTTATAATATACGAATAAACCGATTTATATTTTTGCTTTCGATACTTGAAACTTTTATCTATACATGACATATATGTGTAAAATGCGAGCTTTCATCGTTGGCAGATTCCAGCCTTTTCATAAGGGGCATCTCGAGGTCATAAAAGAGATACTTAAGACAAACAGGTCGCTGATCATAGGGATAGGAAGTGCGCAGTATTCACACACCCTTAAAGACCCTTTCACCGCAGGAGAGAGGCACCTGATGATTTCAACTTCCCTGGAAAGGGAGAAAATTTTTGACTTCTATCTTGTCCCCATCGAGGATGTCAATTCGAATCCTCTCTGGGTGGCCCACGTAGAGTCTCTTACCCCAAAATTCAACAGGGTGTACAGCAACAATCCACTCGTGAAGAGATTATTCACCGAGAAGGGTTATGAGGTCAATTCACTGGAACTTATCAACAGGAGCAACTGGTCAGGTACAAGAATCAGGGAAAAAATGCTAAGGGACGATTCATGGAAAGCTGACGTCCCCGATGCCGTCAGGGACATAATAGAGGAAATTGACGGCGTTAGGCGGATCAGGGACCTCTCAAAAACCGATGAGGAATGAAACCAGAAATGGTCACATTCGCGTATCCGTCATTGATATAGCAGCCTGTTCAGCGTGTCCCTGTCTTTTTCAATGTTGCTGATGAGACAGTATTCATCCGCCTGATGTGCAACCTCGTCTATTGTAGTGGACCATACCGCAGCCTGGTAGCCCTTTCGTCGGAAGAATGCTGCACAGGTGCCTCCGCCAATTCCGACTGTTTTCGGTTCCTTCCCCCTGCTTGCAGCTATGGCCGATTTCAATTTCTGGACTATCTCGGAAGTTTCGCTGGTAGGCAGAGGCGCCTGTTCCTTCTGGACAAAGGTGTATGTAATTCTCGCTTTGCTTTTCTTTTCAAATTCCTTGATAATGGAGTCTATGTCGTCTATCACATGGTCTAGATCATAGGATGGGAGGATCCGGCAATCAAGGTAAACTACCTCGGTTCCGGGGATCGTGTTTATGTTGTCCACATTCTTTTCACGCTTAGTCGGTTCGAATGTCGACACATCGGGCGAGAACAGCTTGTTGACTGCATTGTATTTCTTGTGTAGAAACTCGTCAAGCTCAAGCATGAATTTCATTCCCTCCCGATTCGCGTTTATTGCCTCGGAAGGCATGCTGGCGTGGTACTGCTTTCCGTTGATCTTGAACCTTATCCACACAATGCTCTTTTCGGCGATCTCGATGTACATTCCATCCTTTGCGCCGGCATCGGGTACCAGGAGAAGGTCATCCTTCGAGAAAATGTCCTTTTCCAGCAGATATTGAATCCCGTATTTGCTTCCCACCTCTTCGTCCGCCACAAAGGCGAGCCCAAGGTTGTATTTGAGCTCAGCCTTCTTCAGCCCCCTCAGGAGCAGCATGGAAAGAAACACCGCCTGCCCGTCGTCAGAAGTTCCCCTTCCATACATCCTGTCTCCCTCGACAGTCACTTCAAATGGTTTTCGCGTCCAGAGAGCGGGGTCTCCAACCGGCACTGTGTCAATGTGTGAAATAATCCAGAATGTCTTCGGCAGGTTTCCGATCTTCAGCACAATGTTCGCCCTTACAATGCCGTGATCATCCTTGACATCGTATCTTCTGAAACTGTCGTACCCCATCTCTGAAAGCATCTTAGAAATAAGGTCAGCACGGAGGGATTCTCCCTTGCCGCCTGATTCAGGAGAAATTGCCTCTACTGGAATGATCCTTCTTGCCACATCAACAATGAAGTCCCTGTCACTGATTTCTGAATTTTTTCCCGCCATATCAGCATATATAACACTCGTATATTTTCTTTCAGATTTACCACTCTCAAATATTTATAAGAAGATCTGACATCAGTATATGAAGATGGAGAATAAGAAGAAAGATTTCAGCGAATGGTACAATGAGATCATAGATATCAGCCAACTAAGCGACAAG
>JAJYUG010000005.1:0-6304 GCA_021792655.1 Thermoplasmata archaeon
CTTTGAATAGCTTTTCTTTTCAATTCTGGATTGCCATAGTTTTTTGTGAAAGCCTTGTGATAATCCTCGGCCACCTTTCTAGAGTTATAATGGTCCACTAGTTCTTTAAGACCTGGTAAGATATATATTAATTGTCTCTGTTAACAATGAAATCGTCCAGCCCCAGAAGTTCGGTTTGATTATAGATTGCGAGTTATTATTCTTGCTAAGAAACCCTGAAATCGAAGAGATCGAAAGCAATTCGCATAAGGAAGGGATAAGGCAGAAAGGAAGAATAAGAATATATAGTATGTAAACATGTGAAAACATATGGTTACAAATGTTATCGCATTAAGAGTTGATGATAACACACTCAATTTGATTGGAAAGTTGATAAAATATAAGCTTGTTGGTAACAAAGCGGATGCCTTGAGGTGGATTATGCAGAATGGGATTCAAAATGCAAAAAAGGCTATAGAAGCTAAAGAGAAAAATCAAGCCATTATCAATGAATGGAAAAAAAGAGGACCTCCTGACCTGCCTCAGGATCTATCAGAAATTTCGATAAGGGATAGGGACTAAAGTGAATTACATTGATACAAATGTCATAATTTCATTTATTAGCAAGAGTGATGTTAATCATTCAAGGGCATTAAGAATCCTAGATAATAACGAGGGGATGGTTACTTCTCCAGTCGCAATTTTAGAGCTGAAGTCCGTCCTTTCCAGAACAACAGATTTGGGAGTTGACGAAATAGAAGCTTTTGCTGACTATTTAGCTGAAATTAAAATTGAAGTACCGGAAGTAGATATTAACAAAGTCCTCAACAACGCAAGTGACATCGCAACTAGAATAAGAATGAAGACTTTGGATATATTACATCTTTCTGCCAGCATGATACTTGACGTGAACGGCTTTGTGACTTTTGATCACGAATTCTTAGAAAAGAAAAATGAAATCGAAGGAATTGGATTAAAAATCATTCATTAGGTTAAAAATTTACAAAGAAAAACAACTGCCAGGAAAGTCAGCGCTATTATAGTCATTCTTTCGTCAGAAAGAACTGGAATTTTTATCGATTACCTTTCTTCAATGACGCAGATAGATCGGCCATGTATTCCACGTCTTCACTCTTATTTTCTATTTTTGTCTGCTAAACTCCTTGTAGCAAAGCGTTAAGATGTCTTAACTGGTTAATCAATTAACCATATAGAGCTATACTTATTATTCCGAGGTACAGTAGCCCAGAGACTTTCTTGAAGATATAGTCGTTATGCAATCCTGCCCGGAGAATTTATGGTATTTCAGTTCATCACCAAGAACGGACGATTAATCGGCTTTCAAAATTGAAATGGAATTAAAATGCCATGCACGGGGCGCTGTCGTGTTCAAACAGAAAAATTGGAGAGACAGGGGCCTCTCCCCGAGGTTCCTCTAACATATTCAACATGATGAACTTTTTAAGAGCTGATACGTATTGCTGATGTCGAATTTGCCCCAAAGAATGAATTTACCGGCTGCTTCGCCATCCAGGATTCTTTTTTTAAAATTGTTCCCAAATCATTCTTTAGGTTTCCAGTTATTGCTTGTCGCCCAAGACTTGCTACCTATCAAACCCGAAGAAACTCTATGATCCGCAAAAGAAAGATGTAAGACTAGCCTACGATTCTCCCTGAATCCACAAGTGGATAAATTTAAATTCTCGTATCAGGTGATATCTTAATGACCGATCCTCTGGAGAAAATCCAGGATGAGGGACTACGCCATTCTCTGCAAATGATCAGGGAACTAATGGGATCAATGGAAAGAAGCAGGGACCTGCAAGATAGGATTCCCGGCTTTAAGACGCAAAAAGGAATATATAAACCACAAAATTCGAACTATGCGCTATGGGTCAGGCAGACCAGCCGTGGGATGTACCCAGATCAGGATGTTACAAATCTGCCTGATGGTTCCTGGCTTTATAGGTACACCCCCGAAGCTAAAAATGGCAAGACAGACATGTCGCTTAGTACAAACAATGCGTTGCTTAACTCAATGGATGACAGAGTGCCCGTTGGGGTATTCATACAGAAGAAGCTACCAGGCTCGGATAGGACGTATGAAGTAATGGGATTAGCGTACGTGGAGGAATACGATGGAAAACACTTCGTGATGCATGGAGAGCCAATAGAAATCGAAAATAGGCCTATGGCAAAAAGCTCAATAGCGCCATTCCAGCCCTTCGAGACATATCGGGAAAAAACATCAGAATCCACGGCCCCAATAAGGCAAAGAGCATTCCAGACAGCTGTCAGGAGAGTATATCATGAAAAATGCAGCTTATGCGAAATAGGATTCAGGTTTCACGGAGAGCCCATAGGACTTGAAGCAGCGCATATAATCCCAGTTTCTGATCGTGGAACATCCATAGATATTAGAAATGGAATACTGCTCTGCAGAAATCACCACATCTTGTTTGACAGTTACCTCTGGACCTTCGATGAGGATTTCAGGGTTCGAGTATCGTCCGACAGGGTATTCAGGAAATCAGCTGCCAATAATCATGTCCTTAAGGCAGAAGGGCGTAGACTTGTCAATCTGCCCGCAGAGGATTATGATCTCCCTGCTGTGAAGGCCATAGATTACCGCCTCGGCCTATTTGAAAAGAGCAATCCTTGAGACCTTAACTGCGTGTCCTCAGGTTAATTTAACCTCAATGTCCGGTGTTCCCTGTGTTTTGGATCAGAGATTTTACGGAAAGGGCGCCTTTCACTATAGCAGGTGATTTACTCCGGCTCCTAGTGGAATATTCAACGTTGAATTTTTTGGATTCGCTTAATCGGTTTTATTCATCATCCGATACAAAGGAGCTAACTGTATCCTTTGCTGCCGCTTTGGAAGCCCTATCACATCGTGAACATTTTGTTATTCAATTCATAAGTAAACTGGATCTGAAATTATTCGTCATATCGGGTTTTGCAAAATCCTCTCCAATAACTTACCTTTTCCGGGGAGTCTTGCTTCCTTTATCCACTCTTCCCAAATGTAAAATGAAATCCCAACTGGGTGAAAAATCCTTAAATCAGAATGATGATGTGCAAAATAATGTAGATACCAATATCGGAGGTGGGTTATTTCGTCTCCCGATATGGACGAAATTTTTATTCTATTCACAGAAACCGCTTTTTTCCTCTATGAGCAGTTAATCCATTAACAAAAATCTTCATGCAAAAGGCAAAAAGATTTATATTTATGTAGCTAATAGATGAGGTATGTGCGACTGGCATCGGATCACTAGATCATCTAATGATGCGATATTGAACATTGATAGCCATGGAATGCAGTGAGGGAGATAGCCACGACCGATTCTTTGTACAGAAAAATTTGCACACTCGCTCAACGGAAACCGGAGTACAGTAAGATAAAGAATGATGAACCAGGGTCGCACGTAAGAGGAAGAAACGTATGGTCTCAGTAGGTATAGATTTGGGTTATGGAGATACGAAAGTAATCGGTGTAGACGGACGCAGGGAGAAGTTCCCATCCAGGTGGGCAAGATACGACGCTAAATCCTGGGGATTTGGAGGATCGATCCTTTCGCTGGCCGTTGACGACGGGGAGCCTTTCATATTTGGAGAAAACGCCACTGGTGCTGGTGCGAGGGAACCCCTCGGAGATGGAAGGCTATCGAGTGCAGATTCACTGCCACTGCTTGCAGCGGCGCTGTGGATAAGCGGAGCCGGCGATGGCGGAGCACAGACAAGCATATCGCTTGGTAGCGGAACACCTCTTGGTACCTTTGATCAGGAAGTCGCGGCTGCAAGGGAATCGCTGGAAGGGAAAACGCTTACAATAAAGGCAAACAACGGACAGTCAAGACAGATACATATAGAGAAGCTTGTTGTAAGACCACAGGGCGTTGGAGCCGCACTATACCTCGTTGAAAAGGGACTTGTCAAGAGCCAGCCTGGATACGGGCTCGTGGTTGATGTCGGTTCCAGAACAACTGATGTTCTGACCATAAACCTCATGAACATGGAGCCAGTCGTAGAGATGTCGTTCTCAATTGAGGCGGGAATAGGTGACGCGGTCTCGAATATCGGTAAGCTCATAGCGAGGCAGACAGGATTCGTAGTTCCAACTGATGTTGCCAGACAGGCACTGACCTCACCTGTTATGTTCAAGCAGAGGCAGGTGGGTGGAGCCGAAGTCGGCGCGCCTATACTGAAGGAACTCTCCAACAGGATACTTGACAGCCTCAGGGCAAATCTCAGAGGGGAGCTGGATCGTGTAACGGCGCTGATACCCGTTGGTGGCGGAGCTGCTCTGATTGGACAGACACTTGATGTGCTTGCACCGGGAGCGCTTGTAACTGCTGCACCGGAAGATCTTCAGTTCGCTAATGCCCTTGGATACAAGGACGCTGCTGAACGATCAAAATAATTTTCTTTTATTTTATTAAGATCTGGAATGGCTTCTATGAACTCATAGAGGTAATAGGTAAATGGATAAGAACAGGACAAAAAAGATTGACAGCGGCGAAGAGGCCAAGAGTGTTTTGCTAGACGGAGACGATTATTTAGTACTTGAACTTCTAAAATGGCCCGGTGAAACAGATCGCGAAGCGATACAGAGAATTCTTCGCGAAGCGATCGAGATGCCGAGGCTCAAGGAATTTGTGGAGAAACTTGGCCAGCAGATAGATAAAATGCTTGGAGAGAGCCGTGACTTTGTCACTATCACAAGCATAGAGAACTCTCTGTTTGCATATAAGAATGATTCACCAGGAAGGGGACATTACTGGCCGCCAGATGATCCTAAAACTGTTGTAGCTGAAGAGAAACACGAACCGCAGCAAAGCGAAGGAATCATCGAACTCCCTGAGAAACTGGAACCGGTTCACCAGCCTGACAGAGACTCAGTAAAGGGAGGGATCCACGAAGAAAACATACCTGAAGCTGCTCCCCCTGTTGCGATCCCGGATATAGTTGCAGACCCACCATCAACAACCCCTCATCTCCTGAAACCGAAGCAGGGAACAAGGACTACACGTGAAAATCCCAGATTGATCAGGGAATTGATATCCGGGGCATCACAGCCCAAGGCTGCCAGAAACGACAAGTCGACCCCGAAAAGATATCAGAAGGGCACAAAGGAATACGAGGATGAGATACTCCGGCTGAAGCAGGCGCTAGAAGGGCCCTGGTCTGGTTATTGAAGATAATCATCATAGCAGGAGAATTTATTTGCAGAAATTACTGGTGATGATGCATTTCCTTTATGACTCCTCCTAAAATATACAGAATAACATAGCAACATAATAATAAGGATCTGAAATTTGGGAGCATGCCGGATTTTTGCTATATGGTAAATTTCAAGCATTATTTCGAAGCCACTGGAGAAAGGGCCAGAATTCTCCTGGACGGTTTTTCTAAAATTCAAAACAGAAAGAAATCAAGACTCCAGGTCGCTCTCAGCCCGCTTGACCTGAATCTTAGCAGTGCTGCCGGGAACATTTCGTTCCTTGCACAGCACGTAGATCCTGTCGGGTATGGTGCATACACCGGGAAGATATCAATGGAATCCCTGATAGAGAGAGGAATCCACGGGTCCTTGCTGAACCACTCAGAAAACAGGGTTCCTCACGAACAGATAATATCAACAGTAAAACACGCAAGTGATTTAGGATTCAATATCACGCTATGCCTTGAAAACATAGGGGAAATCGAGAAGTATGTTGGAATCACCCCACGTTACATTGCCTATGAGCCGAAGGAACTTATTGGGGGAAACATTTCCGTTTCTACGGCCAGGCCTGACGTCATCGAGAATGCCGCGAGATTGTGCAGTAAATTTGATGTTGATCTCCTGGTAGGAGCAGGGATAAAGAACTCTGGAGATGTTGAAAAGTCCTTTGAACTTGGTGCCAAGGGAGTGCTTGTTGCTTCAGGTGTTGTCAAGGCACAAGACCCGCTTGGCGCGTTAAATTCATTAATGAGCATCCAATAAGGCGGCATTCATGGTCAAACCAAAAGCAGAACCAATTTTTGAAGAACCGGAATTCGATGAAAGAGCGTATCTGGAAGGAGAAAAGGAAAGAGCCAAGACTATGATAGTAACATTTGTCATAGGTGCATTCCTTGGACTTTTTGCCGGATATATATACATCCTTGGCTACGGATACCTTGATATCCTCCTGATCTTCGTCTTCATTATTTTTATCAGGCAGATTCTAAAAGGACTTGGACTAACGCTGCCTAAGAGAACTTGGCACTGGGTCCTTGTTGGCGGTGAATTCCTTCTCACGGTTATCATTTTCTGGACAATATTCATAAATCCCCC